>NCET01000199.1 GCA_002280815.1 Flavobacteriales bacterium 32-34-25
CCAAAACAACTCCCAATACTAATAATAACTTTTTCATATTAATTTTCTTTAATTATATAAGTAGTTTTATTTCCATTATTTACACAAAAAACTGTTTGTTTTTCCTGTAGTTGATGATTATTAAAAAATTTGGTTGCATGTTTACTACAATCTTCTATTTCATTTCTTTTTTTTAATTTTTCTAAATTTACATCAGAATCAATAACTGACATGTTTTTATAGTTTTTTCTGTATTGTAGAACTCTGTAAAACATAATTTCTATTTTTAAATGTTAATGTTTCTTTTTAAAATGTTTCTTTTTTCTTTTCACAAAAGGTCGCTAAGTGCTTAAATGCTTTTTCAATACGTTCATAAAAATTATCTTCTCCGTTTATTAAACTAAACCAAGAACCCCTATAATATGTTGTTTTACCCTTTTCATAAGGACCTTCCAAAAATTCTGTTTTAATTTTATCTGAATTGAGAACTAATCTTCCTATTAAATTATCGACACTCATTATATCAGTTGGAATTGTTTCTCTTATCTTACCGTAATAACTTTCAGTATAAACAACAACTATTTGGCAAGCCGAGATGCTTTCTACTGAAAATTCTGAAACCGCTTCCCCATTTCTTTTATTAGGATTACTATAATATTTTTCTATTTTCTCTTTCAACCACTCAATTGTCTCCTCTTTGGTTTGCCCAAAACTATTCCCAGCACACACAAGTGCTAGGAATAGAAAAAGTGTTTTTAGTGTTTTCATGGTTACTCTTTTTTATCAATCACAAGAAGTTGAAAAATCAGTTATTAGCAAAGGATTCCATTTGTAATTAAAATCGGCTATAATTTTAGTTCTTGCCTTAGATGCTTCATCGTAACTTTTGTAGGGACCTCTAACATTTTCAGCATTCAAACCAATAAAACCTCTAGATTTACTATAATAAGCTTTGTAGTGTTCATGAAAGTCATTAAAGACTCCTGTATTAGCAGCAGGGCAATCGGCTTTAATTTTAACTACATTTCCAACCACAGGTTGTCCACCTGATTTTCCGTATTGGTGTTCCCATGCTACTGGCACAAAATATTCGTAAGTGGTTTGTGCTTTTACCTGATTAAACGCCATTGCTGTAAAGCAAAAAACAAGCAAGGCAATTGATTTTTTAAGATTTGTTTTCATAATGATTAAATATTAAAGGTTAAAAATTAATTTTTGTAATAGGTAAATCCCCCGGCAGTGAAACTTTTTTTATCATCAGCCATTTTGATGGTTACAGTACCGTCGTCTTTGGTGTAGTCACCAGTTGGCATGTACATTTTATTGTTGGCACTCCATTGATTGCCCTCCTTGTATTGAATTTCTCTGAACTTCCAGCAGCGTTTTACACAGCTTTGACTCCAACCGCTGTTGCCTACTGCAAATACCAAGGCGTGTCCTCCGTCAGAAAATGTTCCAACTCCTGAGATGGTTATAATCAGTCCGTCTGATCGTTTCCACATACCGTTGATGTCTTTTTTATTAAACTCTTGCGCACTCAATGCACCACTTACTAACATTCCTACGAATAGGAATAGGATTTTGATTGTTTTCATTTAGTTGTTATTTAATTGTTTACTTAATTTCGATAGCTTCTGCTATTTTAAATCCTTTAAAATTGCATTGATCATCATAAAGTTTGTTTACTCTTTTTGTGTCAACACACCCTCTCAGAAACTCAAGCTGCTGTCTTATTTCTCCATTGGAAATCACTTTCTGCATTGGATAATTTTTGTTATGATCCCAATACGAGATTACTCCATTGGATTCCGCTTTGTTTACCGTATAAAATTCTGTTGGAATAATGTATTCTCCAGCAAACTCTTTAGGTATTTTAAAATGTAAATCGGTTGCTTTTCCTGTTTTGGTATCTGTATCATATTCATAAATAGGCAAATAAATGACATAACCGTAGCACAATTCGTGTGTACAATAGCCAGACCCTTCTTTATTTAGGCGTAAGTGAATTTTATAGAATACTTTGTTTCCTACCACTTTTGTTTTTTCTAACCGAAATTGCACAGGTTTATCGCCTCTAATATAGAGCCATTCGCTGTAGTTGTTTTGCGCACTCACTGCACCACTCACTAACATTCCTATAAACAGGAATAAAATTTTGATTGTTTTCATACTACTTGATTGTTAAATTGTTGTATTTATTTAGTATTTGAGCTAAAGCAAATTTCTTAATAATTTAAACTTAAAAAAATCACTATTTATAGTGATTTTTAAGACGTTTTTTTAGTATTTTAGTCCTTTGATAAAAAAGATTCTTATGGATAAGGAAAATCAAAACGAAGTGGTTGTTTTTGATACAGCCAAAAAGATATGGAGTCAGGTTTCTAAAAATGCAAAAGATATAAGTCCCAATTTTGAACTTGAGATTCACAAAAAGTTACTGAAACTTTTTCAGGTGGGGGAGCAGTATCATTTTATTTTTAATTGTGCTAGCTCCCAAATGGAGTTTGTTCACGAAGATATTCTTCCCATATTAGGATATGAACCAGATGAATTTTCAATTCATTTTATGTTAGAGCAAATTCATCCCGAGGACATCAATACCTTTGTCAATTTCGAAAATACAATTACCCAGTTTTTTATTCAACTTCCTCCCGAAAAAACATTAAAATACAAGGTTCGTTATAATTTTAGAATGAGAAGGAAAGATGGGAAATACGTCCAAATTTTACATCAAGTAGTTACTATTCAAACGGATGAAAACGGAGCCGTTATAAGAACATTAGGCATTCATACCGATATTTCTCATTTGAAAAAAAACAATGATATGGCATTGTCTCTCATCGGTTTAGAAGGAGAACCTTCGTACCATAATGTAGCAGTGCTTAGCGTTTTGAATCCCACCAAAGAAGTCTTGAGTAAAAGAGAAAGAGAAATTTTAGAATTAATTATTCAAGGGTATAATAGTTTTTCTATTGCTAATTTGCTTTGTATCAGCAAACATACTGTAGATAGTCATAGAAAAAATATTTTAAAAAAAACAAATTGTAGTAATGTCTCCGAATTGATTTCAAAAGCGTTTCAAAACGGATGGTGCTGATTACTACACTTCAATATCCTTTATAAACTCATCGTATTCCAGGTAAAAACGTTCCAAAGCATCCATTTTTTCATTAAAGAAATCAAAAATGCTATCCCAATAATTGCGATTGCTGAAACCAACGCCTGTTTTTTCCACCCAAATACGGCTGATGGTTTTTCCGTTTTCTAAAACATAGTCTTTTTCAAAAACCAAATCAGTGATGAATTCTTCTTCTAAAATGTTTTTTAAAGCTTCCAGTTTTTCAAAGTAAGCAATTCTTTTTTCGCTGTTGCGGTGCTCAATATCAATAAGAACTTGCGCTTTTTTATTATCCACAAAAAACTTAAAAGAGAAATCCTTAATCTTTGTATCATACAAAACCCATTTACGGGGATATTTTTCGGCAAATGTTACCCAGAATTCTCGTTTTAATCGTTGCGTTTCTTCTTTACTATACATTTTGCGTTGCTTTGGGCTTTAGAAAATTTGTGTAGACTTGTTTTCTAAAGTATATTTATGTTTTTATTTTGCAAAAATAGACTTTGATTATGGATTTTCAATATTTTTTAAAATTTATAGATGATTTAGTTCAAGCTCCACTTTCTGGCGATATTTCTCATCAGAAAATGATGCCTTTAGAGCGAAAGGAACTATTAGCAAAAATGAATTTGAAAGAAAATAAACCAAGAGAAGCGGCAGTAACTATGTTGTTTTATCCTAAAAATAAGGAAACGCATTTGGTTTTGATTGTTCGAAATTCATACAAGGGTGTACATTCGGCTCAAATTGCTTTTCCAGGAGGAAAATTCGAAACAGACGATGCTGATTTTAGTGCTACAGCCTTGCGGGAAACCGAGGAAGAAATAGGAGTGAGTCGCAATAAAATTGAAATAATAAAAGCATTTAGCTCCGTGTTTATTCCACCGAGTAATTTTATGGTCTATCCTTTTTTAGGCATTTGTAAAGAAGAAATTGATTTTATTCCTGATGCTATAGAAGTAGCCGCTATTATCGAATTGCCTCTAAAGGTTTTTAGAGATGATTCCATTTTAACTGTCGAAAATCTATCAACTTCGTATGGTTCTTTTATTGAAGTTCCCGCTTTTAAAATTGACGGCCATATTGTTTGGGGAGCTACGGCAATGATGTTAAGCGAATTGAGAGATGTTTTAAACGCTGTTTTAGTTGGCGAAAAAGAATAGTTTATGACTGCTCAAACGCAAGAGTTTTATTTTTGCCACGAATTCACTAATTTGTAAAAAAAAAATAGTAATGATTCTAAAATAAATTACATTTATTTTATCTACCGTGGATAGATTCGTGAAATAGGATAAAATATAAATTGGTGTTATTTCGTGTAATTTGTGGCTTTTTTTTATTTCTAAAACGGCTGCGTCTACACTGCTTATCAGCAATCCAATCCGTATTTCAAATAATATTTTTGTAATTTTGCAATCCAAATTTTAAAAGCAAATCAGAGTTTATGGGACTATTTAAAAGAAATCCTTTTGGACATATTTTATTTCTAAAAAAATGGTTGATCCGTTTTTTTGGAAGCTGTACTCATAGGCGTTATAGAGGTTTTAATGATTTACAAATTGAAGGTTCAGAAATTATTCGAAATTTACCCGATACCAATGTGCTTTTTATCTCCAATCATCAAACCTATTTTGCCGATGTTGCGGCTATGTTTCATGTTTTTAATGCCAGTTTAAGCGGACGAATTGATTCGATTAAAAACATCGGATACCTTTGGCAACCGAAGATGAATATCTATTATGTGGCTGCCAAGGAAACGATGCGTTCCGGATTATTACCTAAAATATTGTCTTATGCTGGGGCAATTCCTGTGGAGAGAACCTGGCGCTCAGAAGGCGTAGATGCGACCGAAAAAAAAGCGGTAAATCCAAATGACACCGAGAATATCAAAAAAGCACTTAATGATGGTTGGGTAATCACATTTCCGCAAGGAACAACACGTTCTTTTAAGCCTGTTCGAAAAGGAACAGCGCATATTATCAAGCAGCATCGCCCTATTGTGGTTCCTATTGTTATTGATGGTTTCCGTCGTTCTTTTGACAGAAAAGGGATTCGAATGAAAAAGAAAGGAATTCTACAATCGTTTATCATCAAAGAACCACTCGAAATTGATTATGATAATGATACAATTGACGAAATTGTCGAAAAAATAGAATA
>NCET01000200.1 GCA_002280815.1 Flavobacteriales bacterium 32-34-25
AATAGTTTCTCTCTAATGTCGAATCCTGACTATTATTTCTCATCGTAACAAAATTTATTAAAATTAAATTTTGTTACCGAATTATCTAACCTTTACAATTCCGACGAAGGAGGAATCTCATTAAGGAATTAGATAAAGTTGCTTACCGTTGCGGGTCGGGAAAAATTTCCGCGCTATCGGGCACTTGCGTTAGCAGGGGTAGATCGCTATTAACAGTTAGCACTAATTTTATAAATATCCGGAAACTGAAGTTTGTATTTCTTCAATTAATTCTTTATCCATAAATTTATAATTGTCAGGAATTTCTAAAACAATGATATTAGCTTTTTCGGTTTCGTTTGGAAAATTCATAATTAATTTTTCTTTATGGTGTTTTTCCATCACAAAAATCAAATTTGCCCAAACTAATAGTTTTGAATTTACTTTTACTCGTGCAGAATTTTCAGTTCCTGCAGACTTTACATCAAAATCTGAACTGTTTTTATAAATAGTTTCAGCCGTCAGACTTCGCCATTTATTTCTGCTACAAACAAATAATACTTTTTTCATTTTAATGGATTATATCTTGAATTACAAGGATAACAAAAAAAGATTAAAGATTATTCCAAACCACTTTTTTATTGAGTTGTGTTCTCTGATTCCAATAATTGAAAAAAATAATCCAATAGAACCAATTATTCCCGAAAGGAACATAAAAATGTCTGCCATGCCATCACAAACTGGTGGAGATGGAATCATAAATATCACTGTAAACACTAAAGGTATTAAACATAATATCGCAATTGAACAATAAAAAGAAATTTTTGAATAAGGATTTTGATTCATTTTTTTAAATTACTACCAACTTGTATATAAATAGTATAAATTGACCAATTTCATTTTAAAACAGCATAGTATGCTGTAATTTTAATAAGTCTCAAATATATTAAATTATTCCTACAAGAAAACATAAATACTAACTTTAGAAAGCATTCTGATAAATAGGTATTTTTTTGTACTTTTGCAGCAAATTTTATAAAAAATATTCATGTTAACAGTAAATAATTTATCAGTTCAGTTTGGTAAGCGAATTTTATTCGACGAAGTAAATACCACTTTTACTCACGGTAACATCTATGGTGTCATTGGTGCTAACGGTGCTGGAAAATCAACTTTTCTTAAAATAATTTCTGGCGAAATGGATCCTACTTCGGGACACATCCATTTAGAAGTTGGAAAACGTATGTCGGTTTTAAACCAAAATCACAACATGTTTGATGAGCATACAGTTTTGGAAACCGTATTGATGGGAAATAAAGTGTTGTATGCTGTTAAAAAAGAAATGGATGAACTTTATTTAGACTACAACGATAAAAATGCCGATAGAATAGGGGAGCTTCAGGTTCAATTTGAAGAAATGAACGGTTGGAATGCCGATTCGGATGCGGCTTCGATGTTGTCTAACTTAGGAATCAACGAAGAGCATCATTATACGCTAATGGGCGATTTGGAAGGAAAAATAAAAGTTCGTGTGCTTTTGGCGCAGGCGCTTTTTGGAAATCCTGATGTATTGATTATGGATGAGCCTACCAACGACCTGGATTTTGAAACCATCGCCTGGTTAGAGAATTTCTTAGCTAATTATGAAAATACGGTAATTGTGGTTTCTCACGACCGTCACTTCCTGGATGCGGTTTGTACGCATATTTCGGATATCGATTTTGGAAAAATCAACCATTATTCAGGAAACTATACTTTTTGGTACGAATCAAGCCAATTGGCAGCGAAACAAAGAGCACAACAAAACAAGAAAGCGGAAGAAAAGAAACAGGAATTGGAAGAATTTATTCGTCGCTTTTCTGCAAATGTGGCGAAGTCTAAACAAGCGACTTCTCGTAAAAAAATGATTTCTAAATTGAATATTTCTGAAATCAAACCTTCAAGCCGTCGTTATCCTGCGATTATTTTCGATCAGGATCGTGAAGCTGGAGATCAAATACTGAATGTAGAAAACCTAAGTGCTTCTGTTGACGGAGAAACTTTGTTTAAAGGAGTGGATTTGAATATGGCAAAAGGCGATAAAATTGTGCTTTTTTCGAAAGATTCTCGTGCTACAACTGCTTTCTACGAAATTTTAAATGGAAATCAAAAAGCTGATTCTGGAGAATTTGATTGGGGAGTAACTACAAACCAAGCGTATTTACCAGTTGAAAATCATTCGTTTTTTGAAAATGATTTGTCTCTTGTAGACTGGTTGCGTCAATGGGCAAAAACCGAAGAAGAGCGTGACGAAGTGTTTATTAGAGGTTTCCTTGGGAAAATGATTTTCTCTGGAGAAGAAGCTTTAAAAACAAGTCGTGTGCTTTCAGGAGGAGAAAAAGTACGTTGTATGTTGTCTCGAATGATGATGGAACGCGCTAATATTTTGATGCTGGACGAACCTACGAATCACCTGGATTTGGAATCGATTACAGCTTTCAATAATTCGCTTAAAAACTTTAAAGGATCAGTGATTTTCACCACTCATGATCACGAGTTTGCTCAAACTGTAGGTAACAGAGTGGTAGAATTGACTCCAAATGGAGCAATTGACCGTTACATGACATTTGATGAATATTTGGATGATGATAAAGTTCAGGAATTGAGAAAGAAAATGTATAATTTGTAATTCAATTACAGATATAAAATAGAACACTGTTTAAAAAGTGTTTTGTTTAAGAAATAGAAATGGGTTTCGCTTTATAAAAGGGAAACCCATTTTTTTTTGTTTAAATGCGGAATATTTTTATCTAATAAGTTTCTGTTTTTTTTAATGTTAAGTTGTTCTGCTTTGCCAGTATTTTTTCGTAATATTACTTTTAAATGATTTTTGTATGCAAAAAATAAAATATAAGAAAGCTAGAAAAGTACAGCCTAATCAACTTGAATATACGGGTAAACACAAGCGATACGAATCGGAAATGCAATTGTTTGTTTACGATGAGAATACTCTGGAAGAAAATCAAAATATTGCACTTTCTGATTTAAAGCATAGTATTCATTTGAACAAAAATAATTGGCTGAATTTGCATGGTTTGAATGATATTAAAATTGTAGAGGGAATAGGTTCTTTTTTTCAAATTGATAATTTTTTGCTTTCCGATATTTTAAATACTACCCGAAGAACCAAACTGGAGGAAAGCAGTACTAGTTTGTTTTTTAATATAAAATCCATTTTGCCAGCCGAAAACTCGGATAATATTAGTGTAGAACAAATTTCTTTTTTACTGAAAGAAGGGGTTTTGATTTCATTTCAAGAAAAAAGAAGTGATTTTTTTACACACATCAGGGAACGCATTCGAACAAAAACAGGAGTTGTTCGCACCAAACAAGCCGATTATTTGTTGTATTTGCTTCTGGATGCGGTTATCGAAAATTTTTACATTACTATTGAAGACGAGGAAGATAAGGTCGAAGAATTATTGACGCTTTCTAAAACTAGTGCTGATCCTAGTATTTTAATTCGAATTGAAAAACACCGCGATAATTTTAATTTTTTAAAGCGTTCTATTATTCCGCTTCGTGATTCGTTAACCGGAATTAAGAGTTTGAAAGAGGATGCTATTTGTAATGTAATTGAAATGGATTCCTATGTGTTTTTTTCTCGATTGCATCAAAAAAGTTTAGAACTTTTAGAACAAATCGAATCGGATATGGAAATAGTAGAGAGTGCGTCTAATTTCTTTTTTTCGTCTCAAGGACATAAAATGAATCAGATTATGAAAACGCTAACTATTATTTCGTCCATATTTATTCCGCTTACTTTTATTGTGGGTGTTTACGGAATGAATTTTGAATACATGCCAGAATTGCAATATAAAAATGGCTATTATATCATCATTGGTGTAATGTTTTTAATCGTCCTGGGAATGATAGCTTATTTTAAAAAAATAAAGTGGTTCTAAGTCTTGAAAGAAAGATAATAAGAGTAAAATTATAACGAATAAATAATGTGTAAAAAATAATAAAATGAACAAAGCTATTTACATCGCAACTTCTGAAAGCAATAGCGGAAAATCAATAATTACGCTTGGATTAATGAGTATGCTTATAGGTAGAACGGCTAAAGTGGGGTATTTCAGGCCTATTGTCGAAGATTTTGAAGACGGAAAGTTAGATAACCATATCGAAACCGTAATTTCTTATTTTGGACTTGATATTCGGTTTGAAGATGCTTTTGCAATTACCAAAAGTCAGCTAATTAAGAAAAAGAATAAAGGCAAAATTGGCGATGTTTTAGATTTAATCATTGAAAAATTCAAACATTTAGAAGAGCGTTTTGATTTTGTTCTGGTAGAAGGAACCAGTTTTAGTGGAGAAGGAACTGCTATCGAATTAGATATGAATGTTCTTATTGCTAAAAACTTAGGAATTCCAGCAATAATTGTGGGGTCAGGAGTTGATAAAACACTGGAAGAATTTTTGGATAGTGAGTATCTGGCTTATGATTCTTTCAAGAATAAGGAAGTGGAAGTTTTGGCTTTTATAGCCAATAAAATCCAGCCCGAAAACTTAAAACTAGCAGAAGATGGTTTGCGAAGTGTTTTGCCTAAAGAAGTTTTGGTAAGTGCTATTCCTGCCATTTCGAGTTTAGATAATCCTACGGTTAAAGAAATAGTGGAAGAGCTGGATGCTAAAGTACTCTTTGGTAAAGATTACATCAATAATGAAGTAGGAAGTTTTAGTGTTGGCGCCATGCAATTGCGCAACTATTTATTGCACTTAAAGGAGAATGCGCTGGTGATTACGCCTGGCGACAGAGCAGATATTATTTTGGGCGCTTTGCAAGCCAATGAATCGGTTAATTATCCAACGGTTTCAGGAATTGTTTTGACGGGGAATATTCTGCCAGAAGATAGTATCTTAAAACTAATTGAAGGTTTGGATAGTGTTGTACCAATTATTTCGGTAGATGGCGGTACTTATAGAATAACCAATAAGATAGGTTCAATAAAATCTAAAATTTATGCCGAGAATAAACACAAAATCGAAACTTCGATAAGTACTTTTGAAAAGTATGTCGATTTAGATGATTTGTCTAATAAACTGAGTGCATTCGAAGCGGATGGAATGACACCGAAAATGTTCCAATACAACTTGGTTAAAAGAGCCAAACAGCATCGAAAACATATTGTTTTACCTGAAGGTGATGATGACCGAATCATTATTGCCACTTCTCGATTGTTAGCAATGGATGTAGTTGATATTTCGGTTATTGGAAATA
>NCET01000201.1 GCA_002280815.1 Flavobacteriales bacterium 32-34-25
TGGATTTCGTTAGCCGAAAAGCACCAAATCGGTTGGTGGATTACCTCTGCTTTAGAGAGTAATGTGGGCTTAAATGCCATTGCACAATGGACTTTTTTACAGCATAATATAATGCCTCAAGGATTAGGAACAGGAGCACTTTATACCAATAATTTTGATTGTCCGCTTGAAGTTTCTGCAGGACAATTGTGGTATAAAAAAGCTGGTAGCTGGTTTTTCAATTTGTAAAATAAATCAATTTTACTGTAAAAAACATTTTGTAATTATTTAGTAGCTTGGAGTGGTTCATAACTCCTGATGATTTCTCTTTATTTCCAATTTCTAAATTCCTAATTTGCGCCCTCAATTTAGCAAGAAAAAATGAAGGTCTGTATTGCCGAAAAACCAAGTGTAGCACGTGAAATTGCATCCGTTTTAGGAGCGAATACAAAACACGATGGCTATTATGAAGGCAATGGCTATGCGGTAACCTACACTTTTGGGCATTTGTGTACCTTAAAAGAACCCAATGACTACAGGTCCTATTGGAAAAGTTGGGATTTGAATAACCTTCCGATGCTTCCCGAAAAATTTGAAACTAAGGTAGTCGAGAATTCAGGAATTCAGAAGCAATTTAAAATTGTAAAAAGTTTATTTGACAAAGCCGAATTGGTGATTAACTGCGGGGATGCTGGACAAGAAGGAGAGCTGATTCAGCGTTGGGTAATGAATGAGGCCAATTATAAAGGAGAAGTAAAACGCCTTTGGATTTCTTCGTTAACAACCGAAGCCATTAAAGAAGGTTTTGAAAATTTAAAACCATCTGCCAACTACGATAATTTATATTATGCTGGTTTTTCCAGAGCCATTGGCGACTGGTTGTTGGGTATGAATGCTACTCGTTTGTACACTGTAAAACATGGTGGCTACAAACAAGTATTGTCTATTGGACGCGTGCAAACACCAACATTAGCCATGGTTGTGGAGCGTTTTAAAGAAATAGAAAATTTCAAGCCGCAACCGTATTGGGAATTACAGACTTTATATAGAGAAACCCTTTTTAGTTATGAAGAAGGCCGCTTTTTGAAAAAAGAAGATGGAGAACTTTTGGCTAATAAAGTCAAGGAAAGTGATTTCGAAATTGTTGCTGTCGAAAAAAAGAATGGAAATGAATTTGCTCCTAAGCTGTTTGATTTAACAGGCTTGCAGGTGTATTGTAATACGAAGTTTGGATTTTCGGCAGATGAAACGCTTAAAATAGTTCAGACATTATACGAACAAAAAGTAGTGACCTATCCTAGAGTTGATACTACTTTTTTACCAAGCGATATTTATCCTAAAGTACCCGGTATTCTTCAAAAACTGACTAATTATGCCGTATTGACAGAACCACTTTTGGGAAAGAAAATTAAAAAATCGCCAAAGGTTTTTAACGATAAAAAAGTAACCGATCACCATGCGATAATTCCAACGGGTGTACAATCTAATTTGCAATACAATCAGCAACAGGTGTATGATATTATTGTAAAACGTTTTATTGCTGTTTTTTATGATGATTGCGTGGTTGCTAATACCACGGTAATTGGTAAAGCAGCCGATGTAACTTTTAAAGCTACTGGAAAAGAAATCTTAAAAAAGGGATTCCGAGTTGTTTTCGAAGATCCAAATGCCAAAGAAAAAGAAGCCGATTTGTTACCGAGTTTTGTTGTAGGAGAAAAAGGGCCACACGAACCTTCGTTTTTAGAAAAAGAAACCAAAGCGCCGTACGGAAGCTTCTTTATTGCGAGCCATGGAAACGGCAGGAAAACAAGTCGATGACGAGGATTTACGCGAATTGATGAAAGAAAACGGTATTGGACGACCATCAACTCGGGCAAATATTATTGAAACACTTTTTAAACGCCAATATATTGTTCGAAATAAAAAGCAAGTTTTACCAACTCCAACAGGAATTCAGCTTATTGATATTATTCAAAATGAATTGATAAAGTCGGCTGAATTGACGGGTTCCTGGGAAAAACAGTTAAAGGATATTGAAAAAGGAACTTTTACCGCTGCTGCGTTTATTAATAATATGAAACGCATGGTTGATGCTTTGGTTTATGAAGTACGAAGTGAAACTACTCGTGCTAATATTTCGCATGCTGGAAGTATTCAAAAAGAAGAGGCTGCTGTTGAGAAAAAGAAAGCCGCAGGAATCGAAGCGGAATCTTGTCCGAAATGTAAAAAAGCGACATTGATAAAAGGAAAATCAGCTTATGGTTGTGGTGATTATAAAGCGGGTTGCGATTTTTTATTGCCTTTTACTTTTGGAACAAAAAAAATATCCGAAAACCAATATTTACGCTTACTTCAAAAAGGCTCTACAGTCAATTTAAAAGACTTTAAAATAAATGATGAAGCAGTGGAAGGTTTGCTTCGTTTTGATGAAAATTTCAAATTGAAATTAGAACCTAAAAAAACTATTCCGAAAGTAACTTCAGCACCAACATCGGATGAATTAGCTTGTCCAAAATGTCAAAAAGGAACTATAATAAAAGGCAACACCGCCTATGGTTGCAGTGATTATAAATCAGGCTGTGATTTTAAAGTTACTTTCGAAATAGTGAGAGAAAAATTAAAAGACCAGAAACCTACTAAAGAGCTGGTGTATGCTATTTTGAAAGAGTAAGGATTTGTTTGTTTTTTTGCTCTTGCTGCTTAGTTAAAAAGTTATGCTATTAGAAAGCTAAAGAAACTTAAGTAAAGCACTTTTATTTCCCGATACAGAAAATAACTTTCCTTACTTTAATAGAGTTTTAAACTTCAGTGGTACAATTATGGTACAATTTAAAGCAAAATATCGCAAAATAAAACAAAGATATCCTTATCAAGATAACATAACTCATGGGAGTTGTTTATACAAAAATAGTTATAAACTTTGAATATTGATTATAACACTGACATAAAAAAAAACTAAGTGATGTATGATTAGAGTACTTATAGATGGAGGTTAAAAAGTAAAAGGTCAAAAATCTAAATATTAGATTTTTGACCTTTTTTCAATATCATTTTGGATTTCTAAATAAGTTTTTACCCGACCTGACTTAATCCATTTCATTAACTCATGTCTATAAAAATAAATACGTTTACCTTGTTTATTAACTGGGATTTCCCTTTTACATACTTTACTATAGATTGTTGATACCGATAGATCTAAAAGTTTTGATGCTTCTTGAATGTTTAGAACTTCTTCTTTATTTTCTTCTACATTAGAGATTCTTATAATAAGTTTTTCCAAATGCTCTAATTTATCATGAATTTTGTTCATCATTACGGGTATTTGGTCGAAAGTAAATGGCTTCATGGCGATCTGTTATTTAAATCTCATGTAAAAGTATTTAATACCAACATTGGAGATAATAGATGTCCTTTAAAGGGGGAGTTTGGCTTTTAATTTCCAATGATTACTGGTTAAAGGACTATAAGAAATCTAATCCATTAAGGAGAAATGTTGGTTCGAACTGTTCGGTCAAGTAGCCCCGTCCAAACAAATGTCGAACTATTTTATCGAAGATTTGGAAAAATTAGAAAATATTTCCAAGTAAGTATTTCGAATTTAAGTTATAGATTCAATCCTTGATTCATGTTAATAATTAATTGTAAAATAGCTATACCAAATTAAAACTTCATTCGCTGTATTCTAACTGCATTCAAAATAGCTAATAAAGCCACACCAACATCGGCAAAAACAGCTTCCCACATGGTGGCTAAACCTCCGGCACCAAGAACCAGTACAATTGCTTTTACTGTGAATGCCAACCCAATGTTTTGCCAAACGATTTGTTTTGTTTTTCTACCAATATTTATTGCTGTAAAAATTTTCGTGGGCTGGTCGTTTTGAATAACAATGTCGGCAGTTTCGATAGTGGCATCGCTTCCTAAATCTCCCTTGGCAATTCCTGCATCGGCCAAAGCGATTACTGGTGCATCATATAGAATTGATAGTCGCGTTTTTCATATTAAAATTTAACTAGCACAACAGCTCAATTTGGCAACATCTTTTCCGAAAGTGATGGCTGCTAGTTTTATGCCTTCGCCTAATGTTAAATAAGGATAAAAACTTTCTGCCAATTCTTTTACGGTATTTATCAGTTTCGGTATTTCGTATTAATTTGATAAACCCTCTTGTGTCATTGGCTGCAATAGCTCTTGGAATGTTATTTAATTCTAATTTGCTTACTTCAAAAGGAATGTTTTCGGCTGTTGCTTGTACTTCATCTAATCCTGTTCCTGCCACTTGTGGGTCGGTAAAAACAACCCACGGTAAGGAGGAATAATCGGCTTTATTGTTGGCTCCTGTAAAAGCGTTTTCTACGGCAATTTTTCCTTCAAAGGCTGCCGTGTAAACAAAAGCAGGTGTGTTGGTAACATCGCCCACCGCATAGATGTTAGGTAAATTGGTTTCCATTTTTTTGTTAACCAAAAGATGTCCTGTTTTATCCAGTTCCAAACCAATATTTTGCAATCCTAATTTTTGCGTATTAGGTTTTGTGCCAGATGCCACTACGATTTTTCCTTTTTCGATAATTTGTGCGAAAGAACCATCAGGACATTTGCAATGAATGATGGTTTCGTTATTCTTTTTCTCGAATTTCACTGCACGAAAGTTGGGAAGAATTTCTATACCTTCATTTCGCATTTGCGTTTCCAAGGCTTCGCTGATGTCCGTTGTTTGTGTTCTCAATACACGGTCAGTAAACTCGATGATACGCACTTTTACGCCCAAACGATTGTAGGCCATAGCAATTTCCAAACCAATATAACCAGCCCCCATAATAGTGATGCTTTCGGGTTTTTCTTCTAAATCAAAAAGAGAAACGTTAGTAAGAAAACTTACTTCGTTTAGCCCTTCAATGTTCGGGATGTTGGTAGTTGCTCCTGTGGCAATGATAAATTTCAGAGCGGTATACTTTTCTTTACCATCGACTACAATGGTTTTAGTATCTAAAAATTCTGCCCAACCCGTTAGCATTTTCAGGTTATGAAAATCACTTACCACGTCCATGTATTTTTTTTCTTGGAGTGTGGCTACCAATTGTTTTTTGTCTCTAATTACTTGAGCAAAATTAATGTCAACGCCTTTAGGTCTGATACCTGCAAAATTAGAATGAGTTGCGTGGTAAGCTGTTTCCGCCGCACGGATAAGGGTTTTAGAAGGCACACAACCCACATTTACGCAAGTTCCACCAAAGTCCAAACCACCATTGACCATCAAAGTGGTTAACCCTAAACTTTCTGCTTTTATTGCAGCCGAAAATGCAGCCGAACCACCACCGATGATAATTAAATCGAAGTGGTTTGTGTTTGCATCACAACATTTAGTTTCAGTAGTATCATCTACTTTATAATTTTTTGTGTTGTTAATAGTATTGATAATTTCTTCTTTGCTGGTTTTAGAAGGGTCGAAAGAACATTCGCAACTTCCTGATGCATAACTCACTTTTGCTTCTGTTACTCCTTCGTTTTTGGCAAGCATTTTTTCAATGCCTGTGGCACAGTCGTCGCAGGTCATTCCTGTGATGTCGATTTTTATATTTTCTGTTTTCATTTTCCATTTAATTAAATGCTTAATAATAGAGTCAAAAAATTATTTACAACCGTTTGGTCCACAAGTATGTCCTGCTTGTCCGTGCACTGGATTTACGGATGGTGCTCCTGACACTTTGTAACCAGTGGTATTAATAGCTTTTATTATCGCCTCTTTGTTCGTTTTGCTGTTGTCAAATTTTATAAATGCGCTTCCTTTTTTGCTGTTAGCGGAAACGGTTACAATTCCCGGTAATTTATTCACTTCATTTTTAACGTGTTCTTCGCAACTGGCACAAGTCATTCCACTCACATTAAATTTTACTTCTTGAATATTATCCGAAGAAACAACAATTACCTGTTTGTCCGCTTTTGGATAAAAAATTTGTCCATAGTATGGGAAAGCCATCATTAAAAAAGCAAACACCGTTACAATGCCTAAAAACTTTTTAGTTTGCATAAAAGGTGTTTTATCCTCTTCTTCACAAGTACATTGTATTTCTTGCGTGGTTCGTGGTTTTAGTTTTTGATACCAAGCAAAGCCCAATACCAAAACAGTTAGTCCAATTAAGTAAGGTCGAAAAGGTTCCAACCACGAGAACGTAGATGCTACGCCAGAAGCTCCAGAAATAAGAACTAAAACGGGTGTTATGCAACAAAGTGATGCTGCCACTGCTGATATGATACTTGCTCCAGCCAATTTTTCTGATTTTAAATTTGTGTTCATACAAGTTCTAAATTTGAATTTTGATTATTGATGTATTTAAAAAAGGGACGAAGTATTTGTAATTGTTCTGATTTTAGAGAATAAAAAATAGTCTGACCCGAACGTCTTGCTTCAATAACGTTTCCGTCTTTCATTTTGCGAAGATGTTGTGAAACGGCAGGAATACTCATTCCTAAAATATCGGCAAGGTCGCAAGGACAGAGCTCGTTCTCTTCTTCAAGAAGAAACATTATTTTCAGTCGTACTTCATTGCCAGCCAATGCTAATAAACCACTCAATAACCCAAAAGCATTACTGTTATTGGTCAATTTGTTTTTGCAGGCGCTGATTTGTTTTATATCTGCAAAAACTCTTATACACGTTTGATTATTGTCCATTGTTGTAATTGTTAAATTAAATACTAAACAAATGTAGTTAATTGTTTTATTATTTAAGCAAATACTTAAATTATAAAAATAAGTTTAACATTTTACTTTGAAATGAATACTTCAATTTTTAAAGTAAATGATTTAGTATTGCTTTTCATTCAAACTGTACTCAAATTACCATCGGTAAATACTTCGACTTGAGTCATTATAAGCATTGACAAAGTGTTATTAGGGAGAGAGGTGACGGTAATGGCAGGATGGAAAGATCCTAAAACTCGTAATCGTTTTATGAAGTTAATCATTCCTACAGCATGATATATATTATTTATTTGTGGAAATAAAAAAATAAAAATTCCAAGTTACATACTTAAATAAATCGTAAATTTATATTAAATCACTGAAAAATAGTACTTTACATCTAATTCAAGCGTTTTTTAGTAAAAAGTATCGAGAATTTGTATTTGGTTGATGGTTTAATTTAAAAACTAAAACAGAACTATGAAAAAATCTAAACAATATGGTGAGTTCTTCAGTCACACTCTGTGTAAACTGCTCCGAACTGCCAAAATCGAGTTTGTAATCATTACCGCATTGATGTATGCACTGCTGATGCTTACTTCTTGCCGAAATTCCGAAAAAAACCAAGAACAAATTGAACAGAACCACCCTCAACAAAAGGGAGAAGAAAATGACAACTATGAACATAGTGGGCATTCACAACAAATGAATGAAACGCGCAAATGGTTAAAACAGGAATTGGGCGAAAAATATAATCAGTCCGTATCTCCCGGTACAGAGGAACAACTTGCACAAGGTAAAGACATATTCACAAAATATTGTCTTACTTGTCATGGAAGTGGCGGTAAAGGCGATGGTCCTGGAGCAGCAACATTACAACCAAAGCCAGCCGATTTTACTGACCCTGAACATTCATCATTTTATTCAGATCAGGGGCGAATATTCCTCATAAAAAAAGGAATGAAGGGAACTGCAATGGCAGCATGGGAAAACATTTTAAGCGAAGAAGAAATCCTTTCGGTTTATGTTTATGTAAATTCTCTGAAAAATTCAGGCGAAATGATGGAACACCAAGGGCAAAATCATTAGGAAAATGAATGAAAAAAACATAAATAATTCAAATGATAATAACCGATTCAGAAAAGCAATTACATACAAATATATTTCGCAATTAAGCAAAAAGTAATGGCAAAAATTCTAAAAACAGTATGGATATGCACCATAGTATTACTACTATGGAGCTTTTCAGCTAAGGCACAGCAAAGATACCGAACCAGGGAAGGAAGTATAGAGGTTATTGGCTCGTACAGAGATTCCATAATAATAGCCAATAGCAATCGTTTGTTTGTTTTAATCAATTATGAAACTGCTGTAATGGAACTAACGTTTAATCCAGCTATTTTACGTACTAAAACAGATTTATTGAATGTGAAGCTTATCAACTCAAACATGGGGCAGGTAATCCTGAAAGGACAACTGAACATTCCTTACGTGGAGACATTACAACATCCAGATCACAAACTAAATTTTGAAGCTGAGTTGCATTTGAATGGAAAGGCGAAAAGAATATATATAAACGGATTGCTTATACACATTGCAAGCAACGAAACCATTTCCTGTTTACTTACACTCAACTTTAAATTGCGGTTAAGTGATTTTGGGATCGATTTGCCAGAAGGATGGAGCAATGAAATAACGATACAAATTTTTCAGACTGTACTTAAGAAATCAAACTAATGAAATCCATTCAAATCAAATAACAATAGCTTCACTAAGAAAGTGTTGCATAAAAAAATAGAAACATGAAAACACATAGAAAATTATTTAGCTATTTAATTGG
Source organism: Flavobacteriales bacterium 32-34-25 (assembly GCA_002280815.1). GTDB lineage: Bacteria > Bacteroidota > Bacteroidia > Flavobacteriales > Flavobacteriaceae > Flavobacterium. Next base: position 8,501 of record NCET01000201.1, read on the forward strand.
TCTTCTTTTTCTCGCTATTGCCGGATGCGGGGTTTATACGAAAATCACTTCCGATTATGATCGTAGTGTTGATTTTACAAAATACAAAACGTTTGCGTGGCTACCAGATAAAGACACAGCTCAAGGCGAATACAATAATCAGATTATTCGCAACAATACACGCAACTATTTCACTCATTGCATGGGAGAGAGAGGATACAAAATAAGCATTGATACACCGGATGTTTTTCTTGACTTAGTTATCACTGCCGTTAAAAAGGAGAAAACAGTCAGTACTCCTGGTTACACTTATCCTTCGGGTTGGTATTATCACAACCCCTATTACTATCATTATCCCAGCAATCACTATTACCTCCATCACTATAATTACAACTATACCACTTATGTAACCCAAAAGGTCGAATATACAGAAGGCGCAATCACGCTGAATATAATTGACAGGAAACTGAATAAACTTGTATGGACAGGAACTGCTAAAGGGGATTTATATGACCCATCTTATATTGGGGATAACTTACATCCTGTTGTGTATGACATTCTTGATAATTATCCCATAAAACCTATTAATGGACACAAGCGTCCGAAAAAAAATTAGATTCTCTATTGGTAATGAATTAAACAACAGACCAAGAAAAATTAATGAATATAAATCTTTTTCACAATATATTT
>NCET01000560.1 GCA_002280815.1 Flavobacteriales bacterium 32-34-25
CAAATAGAAGGATACAACCTGGGAGCAGAAGCTTATGTGATGAAGCCCTTTAATGTGGATGTTTTAAATGCACAAATAAAAAGTGTGTTAGAAAACAGAATCATTTTGCAAAATAGATTGGGAAGCATCAAAAAAATTCAACAACTTCAGGAGGAAGTACCTGATCAGGACAATGAATTTCTTGAAAAAGTAATAGAAATAGTTATTCTTAAGATGGAGGAAACTGATTTCAATTCGGATGAATTGGCTCATACATTGGGAATAAGTCAGCGACAACTTTACCGAAAAATGAAAGGAATAACTGGGAATACAGTTCATGAATTTATTACCAAAGTCAAAATGAATCAGGCTGAGGAAATGCTTAGAAATTCGGAATTGAGTATTTCTCAAATTGCCTATAAGCTTGGTTTTTCGGAACCGTCTAATTTTTCCCGTACCTTTTCGAAACATTTTGGCTGTAGTCCTTCACAGTATTTAAAATAAATCCTGGACAATAGTTTTAGATTCTAAAAATAGAATCGCAGATTAAAAGAGTAATTTATAATCTGCTCAAATCTGCCAAATCTGCGTGAAATATTGATGCGCAGATTTAGCAGATTTTTTAAAATTATCTTATTGTTAGGAGTTTTTAGCTTTTAAATTCAGGAGTAATAGCCTAGTTCCACTAAATAATATTCATATCTTTTTTTAATTTTCAAGCTGTTTTTCTAGTCAATTTTATCTTTTTCCAATCATATTTTGTCATTTGTCAAGCTATGAATGGTTGTGGCAATCCATGATAATTAAAAATAAAGGGAGTAATATACATTTGTAATAGTATTAATGTATTTGTCTCGCAAATGATATGTAATACTAAAGAATAAACCCTAATAAATTATTAAGCAATGAATTTGAAAAGAGTTTTATACGCATTCAGTTTTGTAATCTTGTTTGCAAATACAGTAAATGCACAGGATAATAAATCGGATAGAGAAAAATACAATTTCAATTACGGTTGGAAATTAAATGTTGGTGCTGCTGAAGAAGCGATAAAACCAGAATTTGACGATCAAAAATGGACTGCTGTCAATCTTCCTTTTGCCTGGAATCAAGCCGAGGCGTTTAGATTAGACATAACAAAATTATCAACAGGAATTGCTTGGTACCGTAAAAC
>NCET01000561.1 GCA_002280815.1 Flavobacteriales bacterium 32-34-25
GATAACTTCTTTGAGCATATCGAGCATGGCGAGTTCTTTATTGTCTGTTTTTTGAAATTTGAACTCTACAATTTCGTCTTGCAATTGCTCGCAATAATCAATAAGTTGTATTACTTCTGGCTCTTCAAGAAGAGAAGGATTGTTCTTAAATATATCTCGAATGGATTTCATGGTATGAAGATTTAAATGGAATTAGTTAAATGTTCACGAATGATATGTTTGCATCAGTTGATGAATTTATGCTATCGAAATTGAAATTTTTTTCCCTAATCCAATTTCTAACAATCGGTATAAAGTGGAAAGCTGAATATCAGTATGGCCATTTTCAATCCTCGAAATAAAACTTTTTTTAGTTCCCGTTTTGTCTGCTAATTCTTGTTGAGTCAAATGAGCTAGTCTGCGTTCTTCTTTAATAAGTTCGCCAATTGCAAATGCTTTAGCTTTAATTTCGAAATTGATTCTTTCTGTAGTTCCAGGTTTTCCATATTTCGATTCTAAAAGTTCATCAAAATTCGTAATGTTATTTTCCTTTTTCATTATCTTTTATCTTAAAATATTCTTCTTTAAGTTTTTCCGCTTTCTCTATTTCGTTTTTTGGAGTTTTTTGAGATTTCTTTTGGAAACCATTAAAAAGGACAATCAATTTTCCTTCGTCAAAACAACAAAAAACTCTAAATATATTTCCTCCAAACTCAATTCTAATTTCATACAAACCATTTGTTCCTGTCAAATGATCAAAGAACTTTTTTGGAATTCTTTCTAAAACAGTAATCATAAAAAAGACTTCATCAATTTTCTTTTGGACTTTTTCATTTTGAAGATTATAAAACTCTAAAAAATAATCTTGATAAAAAATGATTTGTCGAATTCTTTCCATAGCAAAGTTAACTAATAATGTAACACGAAATGTGATTTTATTTAATTTTACTTGCTAATATAAGAAAAACCGCAACATCCTTAAAACAAAAAAACTTCCCTTTTCAGAGAAGTTTTCAGTTATTGGAATTTGGAATTTTAAAGACTATACATCATCAAAATCCACATAAATCGTCTCCGATGTTGGATGCGCTTGACAGCTTAAGATTAAGCCTTCGGCAATTTCTTTATCGGTTAGGATAGAGTTTTTCTTCATTTCGGCGCTTCCTTCGGTT
>NCET01000202.1:0-7451 GCA_002280815.1 Flavobacteriales bacterium 32-34-25
CTAAAGAACTTTTACCAAAAATTAGAGGATTATACATATCTTTTTTTCTTAATTTCAATGATTGTTTTTGCTAAAATTAAAAATTCATTATAAGTAAATCTATTACCTTTTGTAAAATTACAATCACAGCAACAAACCACACAATTTTCTTTTAAATAACCCAAATTATTATCTTTTCGATCTAAATAGGTTCTTTTAATTAATTGTTTATAATATTAACACTGATCAATTGCAAGCCATTTTAATCGTTTATCAAATTTACATTTGATATTTTAGAAATTAATAGTTTACATTTTTATTACAACCCCATTTGGTTTTTTACCAACATTGATTGTTTTAGTAACGGTATGATTGGTAACATTTACAACAGAAACTGTATTTGCTGTTTGGTTGGTTACATAGGCAGTGTTTCCGTCCATAGTGAAAGAAATTGCGTGAGCACCAGCACCCGTATTAAAAGCGCCACCGTGGATCCACATCATCATACCAGCATCCCAAGTCCAATAATGTACTTTTCCATTCATTGGATCTGAAACCCATAATTCGCTTTTTGTTCCGTTGTGTGAGGCAATTCCGGGCATAAATCCTAAAATAATAGTTTGGTCAACGGCATTTGTAGCTACATTTATAACAGAAATAGATTGTCCGTCTTCGTTATCAACATACATTTTACCATCTGTACCAGTCCAAGCTCCAACAGGATTGTTACCAACTGTAACCGTTGCAACTACTGATTTTGATGCTACATTGATTACTGAAACGTTATCATCATCGCCATTAGCAACATAGGCTTTTGTCCCGTCCGAAGAGAAAGTTAATTCTGCAGGCATCATACCTACAGTAATTGTACTTTTCAACGCATAAGTTGTAGCGTCATACACCAATACTTTTCCGTTCATATCCATTTGAGGCACCCAAATTTCTGTACCATTTGGAGAATAAATAGTATTGTGGTTCATTACAGGTAACCCGACATAGTTCCTGTCACTGCGTGTCCTGCGCTTAAATCCATTCCCGGAACTCCAATTGCAAGATGATTTGAATGTGAAGAAATATGGTGTGGCCACATTATCATATCTGTATCGGTTCCCATCAATGGAATAGTTCCTGTAACTTCATTAGTTGATAATTTGATTACTGAAATTGTTGCATCTTCACCATTGACAACATACGCTGCTGGATAATTAACGTTTAATGCTGCATTTGTCATATCCATATTATCATCTTTATTACAAGATGATAAAAGTATTGCTCCAATTATTGATGCGGTAAAAGATATATTCTTCATTTTTTAAAGTTTTAATTTTATTATTTTATTGTTTCTACTGTTTTACCACAACTCAACATTTGTGATCCGTAGTAAGGATTTTTAATTGTATTTTCTTTACTTAACCAATTGGCATCTTGCATCGGGCAATATTGATAATAAACCGGTTCAGTAAATTTTGAAACTTTTATCAACTCATACGTATTTTTAGATAATGATTTGAAAAGTTCTCTTTGCTTTTTGATATCCTGTGTTTCAGAAATATTTTTTGCATCAGCAGTTAAATCTTTATAAACTTTCATCCAAGTCATATGTACATCCATTTTCAATGTTTCCATTTTTACGACAGTGATTGCGGTTAATAAATCTTTTGACTTTGCAGAAGCCATTTTACTATCTGTTTTTACCAAGGCATCTTTCAATGAAAAATAATTATCGAAAACTGGTTTTAGTTGGTCTGTTCCTTGGTTTTCAGTCATTGTAGAATGGTCGTTCATTTCCATTTTAGTTTCTTCGGATTTTGTTTCCGTTTTTACTGCAACTTTTGCTTCACGATCGTATTGACAACATCCCGGAAGTTTTGAATATGCAGCATCTGGAGCAAGGAATTTTTCGCTATCATAACCCGCAAGTGCAATACGTTTTAAGATTTCATCTTGATTGGTTTTTTTAGCATCATAAGTAAGCGTAGCCATTTTGGTGTCTTTATTCCAATCAACATTCGCAATTTTCTTGAGACTTCCTGCTTTTTCTATGGTGGTTTCGCACATTCCACAATTCCCGAATATTTTTACGGTTTCAGTTTTAGCGTTTTTGATTTGCGCATTAGACACTGTGAATGATAGCAATAGAGTTATTGCCATCACTATTTTTTTTAGTGATTTCATTGTAAAATAATTTTAAATTGAATTAGTTAAACAAGAACAAAATGACAGCACAACAAAGCCAGCCTTTTGAAAATGAAATTAACTGAGAAAGTAAATGATTTAAAGCAATAATTGCTTTTGATTTGACACAATTAAAGCAATAATTGCTTTTGATTTGACACAATTATGGCTATCAAATTTAAAATTTAGCCTATTTTTGGTATAAGCCATAAAGAATTGAAACCAGAAGAAATGGAGGTTTCGTAATTGTAAAAATTTTGTTTTTCTGAAAAGAAATTAAAAATATTTTTATTAAAGTTCAATTCATTAATAGAAACAGATGTGTTGCAAGAAGAAGCACAACCACATTTAGAATGGCTGCATTTTCCTCCACAACCTTTATGATTTTTATTCTTCGAATGATTATCACCTTCGCAACAATCTTTTTTATCTGTTTTAGAAGAGATTTCTTTTTTGCAAGATTGTTTTTCTGAATTGTTTCCACACGCAAAAGTTACCATTGGTATCAAGAAGAAGCCAAGTACAACGATTAATAAAATGTGAAACTTTTTCATTTGTATAGAAAATCTAATATTGGACAAAGTTAGAGAAATAATCTTAATTTTCAATAAAGACTTGTTAAAAAAATTTCATCACTACTATTTTGTTTTGATTTATATTCTCATTAAAAGTATTATTAGGGAAGCAAATAGATGAAGACTAAACTACTTAAATCTTTGTTATGAGTGTTAATCTCATCTATGTAAAAATTTAAATCATATAAATGGATTAATTCCTCATTATTATCTGGTATTTGAGCCAGTTGATATAAATTTTAGTTTTTCAGGAAAACTATTATATCGAAATTTTGAGTTTTCTCATCATAATCTAAAGTTAGAAATTTGAATTCACTAGCTTTTAATGTAATTTCATGGAAGATATATGACTATTCAAATCCATCGATAATTTTATCAATTCTTTCCGTTTGTGGAATAAAAGCGATGAATTTCCAGTTCTTCAGTTGGGATACGTTATCAATTAACTGGTTTCATAATCAACAATTATATTTCTTTTAATTTGTAAAAATTACTAATCTACATGTTACAAGTGTTCAGTAAATTAAAAACGATCTTTTAGTCCTAAAAACAAAAATACTGATTATCAATTAATTAAACTGTTTTTATTTCAGCGGGGTGTCACTAAACATAATTGAAGAATCAATTATAATAGAACATTTACAAAAAAATTAACATTCGAGTCAGCTAATAAAATTGTAGATTTGTGCCCAGTATGACAAAAAAGTTCTACATATTGCTACTCGTTATGCTTGGTTTTCTTTTGGGACCAACGCTTACTTATGCGCATGGGACAAAAAAAGAAATGCCATGTTGTAAAAAAGAATTTACAGTAAAAGACTGTTGCAAGAAAAAAGATTCTAATAAGAAAGAACACAATTGCGATAATAGCTGTGTAGGTAATTCTTGTGGTTGCCCAACTGCTTACTGCGGTTATTCCTCGATACTTTCTTTCCAAACAGAAAATAATTCTCTTTTTAGTTTTTCAGAAAGGAAACAAAATTACTATTATTCAGAAATCTTTATTTCTTCAGATTTCCGTTCTATCTGGCTTCCACCTAAAATAAGCTAGATTCATTTCCTGACAGTTACAAATCTGTCTAATCCAAAGCCTGTTTTATGGCTTAAAAAATCATTAAATATTAATCCAATCAACGCTATTCATAGCTCTAAATACTATGGTTTCTGTCATGCTCTAGGATTAATTCATTCAAAATTATAAAAACAATGAACTCAATAAAAAAATTATTGATGGCAATGACTCTATTGCTATCAGTCACTTTCGCCAGCGCGCAAATAAAAAACAAAACAACTGAAACCGTAAAAATCAATGGTAATTGTGGCATGTGCAAAAAAACTATTGAAACGGCTGCAAACATTGATAAAGTTGCCAAAGTAAATTGGGACACGAACACCAAAACCGCTACAGTTACCTACGATACTAAGAAAACCAATCTTGATGCCATACTAAAACGTGTTGCAGATGCTGGATATGACAATGAAAAATTTAGTGCCCCAAATGCTGTTTACGATGAATTGCATGGATGTTGCCAATATGATAGAGAAGCAAGTCCTAAAAAAGCGGAGTAATCATAATCAATCATTTAAATTAAATTTCATGTTCAAAATAAAAAATATAATCACATTACTCTCCCTGATAGCAACTGTTTCTATAGCAAGTGCACAAATAAAAATAGGAGATTCTTTTCCAGATGTTCAGCTTCAAAACAATAAGAACGCTACAGTTAAACTAAATACTTTTAAAGGAAAAACAGTTTTGGTAGATTTTTGGGCATCATGGTGCGCACCTTGCCGAATGGCTAACAAAAAATTGGTAAAAATGTATGACCAATACAAAGGTCAGAATTTTGAAATTGTTGGAATTTCAATTGATATCGATAAATCAAAATGGTTAAAAGCCATTGAAAAAGACAAAATGAAACACCAGCAATTAATCGACCCGAAAGGTTTTGATGCCAAAACGGCTGTGGCTTTTGGAGTTGAAGCACTGCCTGAAACCTATCTTTTTGATGCATCAGGAAAACTGATTGCCATAAACCCAACCGAAGCACAAATAATTGCTCAAATCAAAAAAAACAAAAAATAAAATGAAAACATTACATATAAAATTCGTAGCCGCTACACTTTTAGTATTATTAACTGGTGTAAAATCATATTCTCAAATCACTAAAGCCGAAATAATGGCAACAGGATTAACTTGCTCTATGTGTTCTAATGCTATAAACAAACAGTTAAAATCCTTAACTCAAGTTGATAGTATTGGTACCGATTTAAACACCAATACCTTTACTGTTTACTTTAAGAAAAACAATACATTACAACCTAAAGTGTTGAAAAATGCGGTTGAGAAAGCTGGTTTTTTTGTAGGTTCTATGGTCTTGACCGCAAAGTTTGATACTCCAAAAATTGAAGATAATGCAACAGTAAAAATCGATGATGTTACGTATACTTTTATAGATACTAAAAACGCAGTAGCTGATACAGAAGCAAAATTCAGAGTTTTGGATAAAGGTTTTGTAACCCAAAAAGAGTATAAAAAACTAATTAAATCATATTCAAAATATCCTGGTTATGCCACGGAAAATGAAAATGATTATTATTTAAAAGCCTTATAAAAATGAAATATCTATCAATTGTTTTCTTATTACTTGTTTCATTCAAAATAGATGCACAGGAATTATTTGTAGTAACCGAACCCGCTAGTAATGTTCCGGCGGGTTCTATTGGGGTTCGGGTTGGTCAATCTCTTATGAAAAATCAACTGGAAAGTGGGTCTATGTATAATTTAACGCCCGAAGTTACTTGGGGAATAAATAAAAATATCATGGTTCGTACCTCAGCTTTTCTTAGTAACCAAGAAAATGGATTGGGACTTAAAGGTGGTGGTTTTTATGCTAAATATCGTTTCTTTTCTGTAGATGATTTACAAAGTCATTTTAGGATGGCTGCCTTTGGACGATACAGTTATAATAACTCTTTTATTAATCAGGAAGCTATAGACTTAATGGGAGGAAACTCTGGTTACGAAGCTGGTCTGGTAGCTACTCAGTTAATCCATAAAGTTGCCATAAGTTCTTCTGTAAGTTACGCGCGGGCACTTAATAACAGTGATTATAGCTTTCCGGATTTTTTGGGTAACAGCGCAGTAAATTATACGTTCTCAGTAGGGAAATTAATGTATCCAAAAAATTATACAAGTTTTAAACAAACCAACATCAATGCGATGCTGGAATTTACTGGACAAACGATAACCGAAAACGGAAAATCATATCTGGATGTAGTTCCTTCGATTCAGTTTATCATTAACAGTCAGGCGAGAATTGACCTTGCATACAAAAAAGAATTGTATAGCTCGATGCAACGTGCCACATCTGATGGTGTTTTCTTAAAACTGGAATATACTTTTTTTAATGTGACCAAATAAATTACTTCGCCAAGATTTTAATTTAAATCTAAAGTTCATAAAAAATAAGTGTTTCGATGGCAAAATCCATCGAAACACTTACTATGGCTTATCGCGAAATGGCACGTATAAAATCAAATTATCACCAGAACAAATCGTTCTGATTAAACTTATAAAATGAAGAAAATCTTTTATTTATTGCTCTTGGGCTTTGTTTTTGTCAAAGCCCAGGCACAGATTATAAATCCTGTGAAATGGGAACCTATAATCGAGAAGAAATCCACCTCAGAATATGTGCTTACTTTTAATGGTAATATCGAAGCAGGTTGGCACGTATATTCTCAATTTACACCTGAAGATGGTCCTCTTCCTGCCGAATTCATTTTTCATGATAACAAAAGCAATTATGAATTTATTGGAAAAGCAACCGAAAGTGAAACCAAACGAGAGTTTAATGAAATCTTTGGTGTCGATGAAATCTTCTTTTCCGATAAAGTTACTTTTACCCAATTAATCAAACAGATTAATCCAGAAAAGGAAATTATACAAGTGGAGCTTTCTTACCAAGTTTGCAAGGAAAACTGTATCAGCGAAACAAAATATTTTGAGTTTGATCTTAAAACGCTTGAAGCAAAAGAAATCCAGGCTTCCGATATTGCAAACGAAAAAACTACCAAAGCTGATGCAAATACTGCGGTAGAAAAACAACCAGAATCTAATGAATCTGATTCTAGTTTATATATGATTTTCTTTATTGCTTTCTTATCTGGTTTTGCGGCATTGCTTACTCCTTGTGTGTTTCCGATGATTCCAATGACAGTAAGTTTCTTTACAAAACAAAGCAAAAACAAAGCCAAAGGAATTAAAAATGCCATTATCTATGGTATTTCAATCGTCTTGATTTATGTATTTCTAGGAACTGTAATTACCTTAATTTTTGGTGCCGATGCACTAAATGCATTATCAACCAATGTATGGTTCAATGTTATTTTCTTTGTGTTATTGGTTGTATTTGCATTATCGTTTTTAGGCGCTTTCGAAATTATGTTACCTAATTCCTGGGCAAATAAAGTGGACCGTCAAGCAGATAAAGGTGGAATCTTAGGAATCGTTTTCATGGCGCTGGCTCTTGCAATAGTTTCCTTTTCTTGTACCGGACCAATTATAGGCACGTTATTAGTTGAAGCAGCTTCCAAAGGTGGAATCGCACCGATTGTAGGAATGTTAGGTTTTTCTTTTGCTTTAGCATTACCTTTTATGTTATTTGCCATGTTCCCGGGTTGGTTAAATACATTACCAAAATCTGGCGGATGGCTAAA
>NCET01000202.1:7550-8564 GCA_002280815.1 Flavobacteriales bacterium 32-34-25
GGTTTATGGGGTGCTCCATTAAAATTAATAAGTGGCTTTCCTCCACCTATGACCTATAGCGAATCTCCATACGGTGTAGGCGGCTCCAACAGAGAATCTACATCAGCAATAGTATTACCAGACGGAGCACATAAAGGACCACATGATATTATGGCTTTTACCGATTATGAAAAAGGATTGGCTTATGCCAAAAGTGTAAACAAACCTATTCTCTTGGATTTTACAGGATTTGCTTGTGTAAATTGCAGAAAAATGGAAGATTATGTTTGGTCGGATCCTCGCATTTTATCTATTTTAAATAATAAAGTAGTTCTTATTTCACTATACGTTGATGACAAAAGAGAATTGCCAATCGAAGAACAATATGTCTCTAAAGAAACTGGTAAAAAAATAAAATCAATAGGAAACAAGTGGAGTGATTTTCAAATTACACGTTATAAAGCAAATGCTCAACCCTATTATATCATATTAGATACTAATGAAAAAAGTTTAAATAAACCCGCTGGATATACGCCAGATATTGCCGAATATGAACAATGGTTGAAATTAGGTATTCAACAGTTCAAAAAATAAAAAAAGAGCTGTCTAAAAGTGATTTGGACAGCTTTTTTTATAATGCAATATTTTTAGGATTAAAAAAAAACTTTTAAAATGCTTTAATTTTATCGGAGTAATGGTTCGAACTCTCTATCGACCACCAAAAAGTATAAACCTCCAAATAGAAAATGAACCCTAATATGTAATCTCTAAAATCGTCGGCATCCATTTTCCCACGAAGGGTGTTGGCTATATTCCAAAGTTGTTGTTCTAATTTTTGTTTTTGTTCGGCTGCCATGAAGCAAATGGGTATTTTGAATTATGTAGAATAGTATTGAGTGCTAAAATATCGAAAAATTAGTAAATTTTAATACAGATTTGCAAATTCCAGTAATATTGACCACCCAATTCCAATTTAAAGTGACCACCTAATTCCGGAGCAAAATGACCACCTCCATTTTTCATTAAAAACTACTC
>NCET01000203.1 GCA_002280815.1 Flavobacteriales bacterium 32-34-25
ACGTTACAACGATTCTACGGCTTTGATTATGGCTGTTTTCTGGTTGTTTTTGTATGTTTTTGTAAACTTAACTTCTATTTTATACTTAGGAGCAGTTGCCATTAATGGATTGGCAGGAGGAGAATACCTTCATGTTATTATGTTAGGATTGGCTATTTTTGCTTTGATTATCTCTCTTGGAGGTATGAAAGTAGTTGCTTATACTGATGTTATTCAGGTTGCAGTATTGATTATTGGAGGTTTAGTAACTTCTTATATTGCTTTAACAACAGTAGGACAATATTTTGGTGTTGGTCAGGATGCTATTGCTGGTTTCAAAGTATTGATGGAAAAAGCGCCAGAGCATTTCAAAATGATTATTCCTAGACCAACAGCTACTTCTACTCAATTAGAAATTGATAAATACCTTACTTTTCCTGGGATGTTGTCTTATTTAGCGGGTATTTGGATTATCAACTTAAACTATTGGGGATGTAACCAATACATTACGCAAAGAGCTTTGGGAGCTGATTTACAAACGGCTCGTACAGGGATTTTGTTTGCAGGTATCTTGAAATTATTAATGCCTGTAATTGTAATGTTACCTGGTATTGCTGCTTACGTTTTATACGAAGGAGGTCATTTACCTCAATTAGTTGGAGGAAAAGATGGTGCTTATTCAGCGATGTTGACTTTCTTGCCAACAGGATTAAAAGGATTATCTGTTGCGGCTTTGACTGCTGCTATTGTGGCTTCGTTAGCAGGTAAAGTAAACAGTATTTCTACTATTTATACCTTAGACGTTCATAAAAAATACATTCAAAAAGAAGCTTCAGACAGAGCTCAGGTAAACATTGGTAGATATGCCGTTTTTGCATCTATGGTTCTTGCAGTGTTGTTTACTTGGAATGATTTACTTGGAATTGGTGGAGTTGGAGGATTTACTTATATCCAAAAATACACAGGATTTATTAGCCCGGGAGTTTTTGCAATGTTCTTCTTAGGGATGTTTTGGAAAAGAACTACAGGAACAGCTGCTATTGTGGGTGTAATTGCAGGTTTCTTATTGTCAGTTTTATTCAACGAATTTGCACCGGCACTATTTGGAAACGAAACTTTATTATACACAGCCTGGCCAAATGGTAAAGGTGGTTTCGAAATTCCGTTCCATATTTGTATGGGGTTATCATTCTTCTTTACAATGTTGTTAATGATTGGAATCAGTTTTGCTGGACCAAAAGTGAATCCTAAAGCTTTTGAATTAGATACTGAAATGTTTAAGGTAAAACCTCAAACTACAGTATTAATTATCATTACATTATTAATTATCGCTGCTTTGTACGTGAAGTTCTGGTAAAAGAAAATAATAGTTTTAAATGTGAAAATGTGGAATCGAATTCGTTTGATTTCACATTTTTTTTATGATTGAAATAGAGTTTTTAAAATGTATTGTTTTATTAGACTTGTTTTGACAATCTTTGTGGGCACAGGCAAATGCCTGCGCTAACGATTGTGGTGTGTCAAAACTGCGCGATCGGGTTAGATAAATAAAAAAAAACTTTTTTCTTACATTTGGCAAAAAAGGAAATGAGTTGTAAATCTATTTTAGGATGAGACAGGTGGTAATTAATAGAATAACTTAAAACCATAAACGTAAAATAATGAAAAAATTATATCATAAATATCAAGGTTTTTATTTGATTATTGCGTCAGTTTTTTTTGGAAACGCTTTGTTTCTCTTCATTCAGGATGATTATACAGAACGGTTTTCAATTAAAGAAAATTACTTAATTATTGATAAACGTTGTAGTGCGGCTCCTAGTATTACTTCTTTTGTTGAAATTAAAAAAGGCAGAAAGACGTATACTGTAGATTTGCCAGAAAAAGAATGTGTTAATTATTCTGTTGGGGAAAAAATACCTTTGTATTATAACAAACGATATGATTATTTTATTTATCCTGATAGAAATGTAATTAATTTATCTCGTTTGGTATTTTCAGGAATAGCGTTTTTTTTATTGTTACTTCCTTGGAAACTTATAACGACTTTACTAAAGCCTAATGGATCAGGAGATTAATGCAACTCCAATCACTAGCATATGCGGCTTCGCTAGCTCGGTTAGCACAGATATTTGTCTGTCCCCACAACGAGGAGCAAACACGAAAAAAAGTTGTAGTTGTAAAAAGAGACAACTTATTTGTTTAATTCTTTCCGAATCGATATGGTAGGTGTAATAGTTTTAAATACAAAAATGTGAAATCGAATTTGTTTGATTTCACATTTTTTTTATCACATAGGTTACAATTCCCCAGATAATAAGTTGGTTTTCTTCGGTTACTTTTATAGGGGGGTAATTGCTGTTTTCGGGCATCAGGTAGAGACAGTCTTTTTCTAATTTAATGCGTTTTACGGTAAATTCCCCGTCGATAAAGCAAATAGCAATTTTGTTGTCTTGTGGTTCAATACTGCGGTCTACAATCAGAACGTCTTTGTCGTTGATACCGGCATCAATCATAGAATTTCCTTTTACCTTAATATAAAAGGTAGCCAGAGGATTTTCGCTCAACTCTTTATTCAAATCGATATTGTTCTCCATAAAATCAGCTGCGGGAGAAGGAAATCCTGCCGAAACACCATCAGGGATGAAAGGAATTCGCAGTTCACTTTCGTAATCCGGTTTGTAGAAGCTGAGTTTTTGGTCTTTTTTCATTCGCATCGTATTTCGAGAATCTCTTTAAATTTAGTGGTGTATTTGTTAGATAAAAGTTTCTGATTCATATCCCAGGTAAGTTTCAAATTCTGGCTGGCCAATTTTACTTTGGTATCGCCAATCTTCGTATTGAGTTGATCCATTGCTTTCATCAGTGCCAAATGTTTCGGGTTTTCTTCTTCGAATAATTGAAACTGTTTTTGGTTTTCGCCGATGAGCTCGCTCACAATAATCCCTGCTTTTTTGAATTTCAAATGTTCGTTGCCTTGATGCAATTGTTTGAATAATTCAATAGACGCATTCGAAATAGTCAAAGTTGAATTAGTTCCAAATGGCAATGTAATGGCACTATTAAAATAGTATTTGGATGTTTTTACGGTATGTTTGTCAATAACAAGCATCACTATTATAGTATGACAACAGGATTGTTGTTTGCGTAATTTCTCGGCACAAACGGCTGCAAAAGTAGCGATACGCTCTCTCAGTAAATCAAAATCGGAGATTTGTTTGGGGAAACTTCGGGTAATGGCAATACTTTTCTTTTGCTCGGCAATAGGTTCTAAATCTAAAACCGATTTTCCTTCTAACTCTGCTTTTAAACGAAGACCAATAACGCCCATTTCTCTTTTTATCCAGGCTTCGTGTTGCGGATGTGTGAAATCTAAGGCCGTATTAATGTTTCTTAATTTTGCTTTTTTACGAGTTCGATAACCAATGCCCCAAACATCTTCAATTTGGGTCCATTTCAACGCCTTGATGCGTTTTTCTTCGGAGTCAATAACATAAACGCCTTGGGTTCTGTCCTGGAATTTTTTGGCGATTTTATTGGCTACTTTCGATAAAGCTTTGGTTTCAGCAAATCCAATGCAGGTAGGGATTCCGACCCATTTTCGAACCCGATTTTTCATTTGGAGACCATAATTATGGTAATCTGCAATAGTTAAACCGTCGAAGTTGAGGAAGGCTTCGTCAATGCTGTAAATTTCTATATTGGGCGTAAATTGGTTTAGAATAGCCATTACACGACTACTTAAATCGCCATAAAGCGCATAATTAGACGAAAAGAGTTTTACGTTTTTTTCTTTTACCAAATCTTTAATCTGGAATGCGGGAGCGCCCATTGGAATTCCAGCTGCTTTGGCTTCGTAACTTCGGGAAATCACGCAGCCATCATTGTTAGATAATATCGCAACGGCCTTATCGTTGAGTTCCGGTTGGAAAACACGTTCGCAGGAAGCATAGAAATTATTGCAATCGACTAAAGCATACATGATACAAAATTACGTAATAGACTTGTTGCCGAATCCTGTTTTAGGGTTAATTTTTAGAAATTTTCTAAAGCGTTTTGATTTTTGCGAAAGATAATAAAGTTGTGTTTTTGGTTGTAAACTATGCTATATTACCTTCAAAGTGTACTGCAGTTTAATTCTGTATTGGCATACTATCTTTGTCCCAGTTAAAAGAAGTATAAATCTAAAATTTCGAATTATGAAAAAGATTTTAAAACTAAGTTTCGTATTGGTAGTTGTTCTAATCGCTATGAATACTCGTGCAACTGGCGTTAAGTTTTCTAAAGTAGAAAAAGCTAGTCCAAAAAAGATGGTAACTTTTGCCTTAAATGATGTAAATAAAGCTAATGTTTCTATTTATGATGCAAAAGATAAATTGCTGCATACAGAGAAAGTGTATACTTTGAATCTGAATCCGCTTAAATCAGGTGACAAAATCGTTAAAACGTATGATTTTAATCCATTAGCAGACGGGGTTTATACCTTAGTTGCTGAGTCTAAAACTAAGGTTGTGAAATATGAAATTATTGTAGTGAATGAAACTGCAACAATTATGTCAGATCCTTATTCTGAAGTGTATAAAACGGTTGCGGTTAAATAATTAACTTTTGGTTAGGTTAGTAGTTAGAAAGACTCCTTTTTAGGGGTCTTTTTTTTTGCTATTATTTACTCCAAAAACGATTTTAATTCATGTCTATATTCGGAAGCATTTTTTCCTGTAAATTCTTTGAAAGTTTTATTAAAATGGCTGAAATTATTAAAGCCACTTTCAAAAGCAATTGCTGAGATACTAATAGGTTTTTCGGCTAATAATTTACAGGCATGAACCAGTCTATAATCGTTTACGAATTTGGTAAAGGTTTTATGGGTTATTTTTTTGAAATAGCGGCAAAATGAAGGTACGGTCATGCTTACTTTCTCTGCAATTTCTTCTAAACGAATAGGTTCTTTAAAATTATCCTTTACATGATTAAAAATATAATTGATTCTTTCGTTATCCTGAACGTGCATTTCCATTCTAAAACCTTGGGCGTTTAGAACCGTAGCATCTTCGGTGGCCAATTCTAATTCGTTGAATATTTCGATAATACTTAATAAACGCTCAAACGGAGTTTGGTCTTCCATTTTTCCAATTTTCTTACCAATTTTTCTCTTCGTTTTTCCACCAAAAGTAATTCCTGATTTGGCTTGTTGTAATAAATCTTTAATATTTCGCATTTCAGGGATTTCAAAAAAATGTTCTCCTAGAAAATCAGGTTTCATTTGGATCACAATTTCATTTTTATTTCCTGTCAATTCATCGGTAAAGCCGCAATGTGGTAAGTTGCTGCCTATTAAAGTCAAATCGCCATTGGTATAATACGAAATATGGCTTCCTACTTGGCGTTTTCCTGCTCCGCCATTTACATAAATTAACTCAATTTCGGGATGATAATGCCAGAAATGAGAGTTGTAATTGATGTTGTACTTGGTTAATGTAAACGAACTTCCAAACGAAGGTTCTATGATTTTGAGTGTTGGTAAACTAGATTTCATTTTGTTGGTTTTAGTTAGTTATACTAAATTAACAAAAAAATGTGTAATATTATCTGATTTAAACGAAAACGTTATAGTTAAAGGTAAAATAGCATACTAACTGGAAAATCTACTACTCTTTTAGCATTTTGTCTTGTAATAACTTTACACTATTAAAATAATTATAAATCTAAAAACATGTATTATGAAAAGGATTTTAAAAATTAGTTTGGTAGTAGGAGTAGTTTTATTAGCTATGAATGTGTATGCGGTGGCGGTTAATTTTTCATTACGCAATGAATTTCGACAAGAAAAAATGATCTCATTTGGATTAGACGATAAAGATCAGGTTAAAATAAGTATTTATGATACTGATGAAAAATTAATCTATAGTGAGCGCCTGTTGGTAGATGGGAAAATTGTTAGAAGTTATGATTTGAATAACTTTGATGAAGGGGTGTATTATTTAGTTGAAGAATCTAAATCTAAAATTATAAAATACGAAGTTTTAGTTTTAAATGATTCGGCAACTATTATGACTGATCCACTTTCAGAAGTGGCTAAGCCAAATTTGTAATTTTTTTATAATTTAAAAGGCTAAAATTATTTTTTGGCACGAATTATGATAATCAAACTATGGTTAGAAATTTGCTATTTGTTAGTAATTAATTAGTTTGTGTAGTTAATAAAAAAAGCTTCGGGTGGTTCTGAAGCTTTTTTTTATTTTATATCACACCCATAATTCGATCCATGATCCAACTAGTATGTGTGGCTGATGTTCCGCTTGAAGGATGGTTTCCTGTTCCAAAAAGTTGTTCTTTCATTGCTCCAACATGATTTAGCTGAACGTTTTCTGGATGTTCTATTGTTTCTGTAATAATTCCGTTTTCATTGGTAAGGACTATTGGGTCTTCATCAAAAATAGAAAACTGAATTGTTCCCTGACTTCCATAAATTATTACTTTATCTTCTCTAGTTGCGGTACCAAAGTTCCAACTTCCGGTTCCTGTAATGCCGCTTTCATGAAGCCAACAAGCAACAAGAGCATCCTTAGCAGAATATAAATTTTGTTGATTCAAGCTAATTCCTGAAACTTCTTTAATATCTCCTAATAGATAATTGAATAAGTCTAATCCATGACTGGCTAAATCATCAAAATAACCTCCTTTAGCAACTTCGGCATCAGTACGCCAATTGTATAAACCAGATAAATCTTGTTCAGAAGCAGGTTTGCTCAAATGCCAGTTGATGTGTCTGATTTGTCCAATACTATTGGTTTCCATCCATTTTTTTACTTTCTTAAACCTGGGTAACGAACGTCTGTAGTAAGCGGTGAAAAGTGGAATGTTTTTCGATTTAAAAGCTTCAGCAATGGCTTTGCTATCTTCATAGCTTGGCGCCAATGGTTTTTCGATGCAACAAATTTTTCCTGCTTCGGCTACTTTTAAACCGTACAATTTATGCGAATCGGGTGGAGTAGCAATGTAGACCGCATCCACTTCGGGATCATTGATAAGAGAATCTGCATCCGAATAGAATTTTTGGATTCCATGTCTTTTTGCATAATCAGCTGCTTTTTCGGCATCTCTGCGCATTACGGCAACAATTTCAAATCCTGCTGTTTTTTGGTATGCAGGTCCACTTTTCTTTTCGGTTACGTCTCCACATCCAATGATTCCCCATCGAATTATTTTTTCATTATTTATAGCACTCATTTTTATCTTTTTAATTACATCCGTCAATGCCACAGCTGTCGGCATCTGGAGTGTTCAAGATAGTAATTTTTGATTCAAATTGCCCTTCTTCCCAAACTTTTTCCAAAGTTTTTATAAAAGTTTCTTCATGCTGTGCTCCGGAAATTGCATATTTATTATCAAAAACAAAAAACGGCACACCCTGAATTCCTATTTTTTGTGCCATTATGATATCTTCTTGTACTTTATCAGCAAAGGCATTTGAATTTAAAACTTCGGTAATGGATTTTTCATCAAGTCCTGCTTGTATTGCCAGTTTAGTTAAGGTCTCTTTGTTATTTACATCTTCTCCATCTGTTAAATAGGCTTTAAAGAGCAGTTCTTTAAGATCATTACCTAGTTGATGTTCTTTGGCTAAATGCAATAAGCGATGGGCATTTAATGAATTCTCCATAATAGCTTTTTCAAAATGAAATTCTAATCCTGAATTCGCGGCATTTTGGGTCATGTTTTCTAATGATTCAATAGCCCAATCTTTATCTTTTCGGTATTTTTCAGCAAGATGATCCACTAAATTATCATCTTCGGAAGCTATAAAATTAGGATCCAGCTGGAAGCTTTTCCATTCAATTTCAATAGCATCTTTGTGCCCAAACTTTTCTATAGCATGCTCTAATCTTCTTTTTCCAATATAACAAAACGGACACATAATATCCGACCAGATTTGTATTTTAAGTTTATTTTCCATTTTGAATAAAATTTACTTGTATATACAAATGTACTAAAAACCTTTTGCAACTATTTCTTTTTTATGCTTTTATTAGGAATTGTGATTTTGGCTATAGGCTGTTTAAAAAGCAAAAAAACCATCAAAATGTACTTTGATGGTTTTTTGTATGAGGTATAACAGTTTATTACAATAAGTCTAAAACAAAAGAAGGGAAGAAACCTAAAGCAATATTCAACACAATAGCAATTACTGCAACGGCATAATAGATACGTGAAGTAGGAGTTTTGGCTTCATTAGGCTCTTTAGTGTACATGGCCAAAATTAGTTTGAAATAGTAACCCACACTAATGATAGAGTTAATTACCGCTATTACAACTAAGACAATAAATCCGGCCTGAATAGTTTGGGTGAACAAAAATAGTTTAGCAAAGAAACCTCCAAAGATTGGAATCCCAGCCATAGATAATAATGAAGCCGTTAAGATAGCGGCCATTAAAGGATTGTTTTTTCCTAAACCATGAAAATTAGTAATGTCTTCGTTTTCTCGGGTCTTGCAAACATATAAAATCACGGTAAATGCAGCGATTCCCGCTAAGGCATAAGCCGAAGTATAATACAATAATGTTCCAGATGATTTTTCGGTACTTAATAAAGTCATTAACATAAATCCGGCATGCGAGATACCTGAAAAAGCCAGCATACGTTTTACGTTGATTTGGCGTAAAGCCATGATATTTCCAACAGTCATTGAAGCAATAGATACAATTACAATAATCAATTGAAACGCAGGAGATATATCAGCATTCATGGTTTTTACTAATTTGTATAAGGTGGCAATGGCAACTACTTTTGCTAAAGTACTCATTAATGCTGTAGTTATAGCAGGAGAACCTTCGTATACATCTGGCGCCCAGAAATGGAATGGAACAGCGGCAATTTTGAAAAGCATTCCAATAAAAATTAAAACAATTCCTATTGGAAACCAAATTGGTAATTCGGCAGAACGAGATAATTCGCTAATTTCAACAATGTCGAAACTTCCCATTGCACCGTAAATCAAGCAAATTCCAAAAAGAAGAATTCCGGAAGCAAAGGATCCCATCAGGAAATATTTTAAACCTGCTTCGTTACTTTTAATACTTAATCGGTTGCTTGACGCCAAAACGTACAAAGCAATGGATAAAACTTCGATTCCTAAAAAGAACATCGCTAAGTTTCCAAAAGAAACCATAGCAACTGCTCCCGCT
>NCET01000204.1 GCA_002280815.1 Flavobacteriales bacterium 32-34-25
CCATCTCTTCCGTAGGAATTAAAATCTTCATGAGGCTGGCTTTGATTGTAATATCTTTGATCTTGATTGGCTTTTTCATATTCGGCTGCATGTTTCCAGTTTTGACCATAAGCATCGTATTTTTTTCTTTTTTCGGTATTCCCTAGCACTTCATTAGCCTCATTGATTTCTTTGAATTTTTTTTCAGCATCTTTATCATTTGGGTTAATGTCAGGATGGTACTTGCGCGCTAATTTTCGGAATGCTTTTTTTATTTCGGCATCCGTGGCTTTTTTGTCAATTTCTAATACTTTGTAATAGTCTATAAATGCCATGTCAAATTGTTTTTGAATTACTATTTTGTTAGTGCTCTTATAGAATTTCCTAGAGGAAATTTCAAGATTGTAAAAGGAATTCGGGTATCTTGATACTATAAATTTACTCAAATTTAGATTGAAAAAGGAGATATATAGACTTTATTTTTTTTGAATAAAAACAAAAAAAATGCCTGAACAATTTATCGTTCAAGCATTTTTAATTTTATACAGAAATTAGAATTACTCCTTAAATATTTCGGCCATTAGTTTTTTATCGCCTACAAGCCATAACAAATCGTTTTTTTCTAAAACAATGTTTGATTCAGGGTTGAGCATACGTTGTCCTTTTCGTTCCACACCCACTAATAATCCATGGGTGCGTTCTCTTAATTTTGATTGTCCTACACTAACACCAATGAATTCGTCATTAGTTAATTCAATTTGACGTAATATAATTTCGTTAGATACTTTTTCAGGAACTTCAACATCATGTTGATTTAAAAAGTTCGAAAATTCTTTGACTTGGGCATCTGATCCAATAACACAAATTTCATCACCAGGAAACAAACGTTCGGTTTTATTCGGTATTTGTATCACAATTTCACCACGTTTGATATAAGCGATATTAACACCTACTAATTCTCTCATTTTAATTTCACGAAGTGTTTTTCCAGCCAAATTAGATTCTTTTGAAATTTCAAAAGTAGTCATGTGGCCATCCCAAGGCGTTAGATTAGCATAACGTCGGTCTATTTTCTTTTCTTCTCTATCGTTAAGGTTAGTCAAGAAATGACTTTCAATTTTATGGTATTGTTCGTGTAGTTTCTTTGGAAATAACAAGTAAATTGTAATAGCAAATAGCAAAGCAAAAAATGCAATTACAGGAGAGAAAAATATATTTAATAAAAATCCAATGTAAAACACTGCTAATCCCATTCGGAAGAAGAAAAGCATTAAAATAGGACCTCGGTATTTTTTTTCTTCAAATAATAAATCGACTTCTTTTACCGCGACTCTTCGCAGCGAAAGTGCCCATAAAAAAGGCGAAATAATCACCATGGTAATTAATGCTGCAATGGTATTTCCAAATTTAGAATCTTCAACTAAAGGCAATACAAATTTAGAAGACATCAAAATAACCGAAGTGATAATAATAGTATGAAGTATAATTTGGAGTAAATGTGCTCTAATAACAATTTGCCATGTACTAACAGAGCGAATGGCTTGAGCATTAGCACTGTAGCGGGCAATTCGTTTGGTCCATTTTCGAGGCAATTTCTTTTCTAAATAACCAGAAAAAGGAACAGCCATTTTGACCATGAAAGGAGTGGTAAACGTTGTTACTGCCGATACCGCAACAACCACAGGATATAAAAAACTACTCGTTACGTTCATTGACATTCCTAAGGTTGCAATGATAAAAGAGAATTCACCTATTTGTGCCAAACTCATTCCAGTTTGCACGGATTGTTTTAAAGGTTGGCCCGAAATTATTGCTCCAAGAGTAGAACTGATGGATTGACCAAAAATAGTAACAAAGGTTAAAATAATAACAGGAAGTGCATATTCATACAAAGTATCTGGATTGATTAACATTCCTACTGATACAAAGAAAACCGCGCCAAATAGATCTTTTACGGGTTTTATTAGGTGTTCTATGTGTTCCGCTTGCGTAGTTTCGGCAATGATAGATCCCATAATAAAAGCACCTAAAGCAGGAGAAAAACCAACATTTGAGGCCAAAATAACCATCATTAAACACAAGGCTAATGATAAGATAAGCATCATTTCATCGGTCAATAGGTGCTTGGTTTTTTTTAATAAAGTAGGAATGAAGAAAATTCCTCCCACAAACCATGCAACTAGAAAAAATCCTAATTTAAGTACCGAAAGTAATAATTCACTCCCCGAAAATTGCTGACTAACCGCTACTGTCGATAATAATACCATCATTAAAATGGCTACAATATCCTGAACAATAAGCGAACCAATAACGATTCCGGCAAATTGTTGGGCTTTAACTCCTAGTTCGTCAAAGGTTTTAAGAATAATAGTTGTAGATGAAATAGAGAGGATAACTCCCAGGAAAATACAATCCATTTCTTTCCAGCCCATCCATTTTCCTACCAGATAACCAATAAGAACCATGGCTATAATTTGGGTGATAGCCGTAATCGATGCTGTGCCTCCCACTTTCATCAATTTCTTAAAACTAAATTCGAGTCCTAAGCTAAATAATAGGATGATAACACCAATTTCGGCCCATACTTCTACGCTTCGCATGTCGTTTATTGACGGAAAAAAATCAAAATGGTTTCCAGCTAAAAATCCAGCTATTAAATATCCTAAAACGAGTGGTTGTTTTAATTTTTTAAAGATTAAAACTGCAATACCTGCAGTCATCAGGATTAATCCTAAATCACTAATTAAGGGTTTTAAATGATGGGATGCATCAGCAACAGCAGCTAGCGTACTCATATAGTATTCTTTGTTATTTCAATTCTGCTAAATATAAGAAAAGCAGTTTTGTTATGCAATTTTATGGGCTAATTAACATGGTTTTATAAAAAAAGCTATCGATTAGGATAGCTTTTTTGAAAATAAATATGATTTTATTAATTAGATCCCTAAAAAGTTACTTGGTGTAATTTGTAGTAATTCAGCTTTAATTGCATCCGAAACTTCTAAAGTACCGATGAATTCGTGCATTGATTTTTTAGTAATCGCTTCGTTAGTTCTGGTTAAACCTTTCAAAGCTTCATAAGGATTTGGATATGCCTCACGACGTAAAATCGTTTGGATTGCCTCAGCCACTACAGCCCAGTTGTTTTCTAAATCTTCGTGGAATTTAGATTCGTTTAACAACAATTTGTTTAATCCTTTTAAAGTAGCTTCAAATGCAATAATTGTGTGTCCTATTGGTACACCAATATTTCTTAAAACCGTACTGTCAGTCAAATCACGTTGCAATCTTGAAATTGGTAATTTAGCCGATAAATGTTCGAAAATAGCATTAGCAATTCCTAAATTTCCTTCTGAATTTTCAAAATCAATAGGATTTACTTTGTGTGGCATTGCCGATGAACCAATTTCTCCTGCTTTGATTTTTTGTTTGAAATATTCCATGGAAACATACGTCCAGATATCACGATCTAAATCGATGATAATGGTGTTGATTCTTTTTAAAGCATCAAAAAAGGCTGCAAAATGATCGTAATGTTCAATTTGAGTCGTTGGGAACGAATGGTGCAATCCTAAATTTTCCTGAACAAATTTAGTTCCAAATTGCTTCCAGTCAATTTGTGGGTAAGCCACGTGGTGTGCATTGTAGTTTCCTGTTGCTCCACCAAATTTAGCTGCAAACGGAATATTGAACAACAAACGCATTTGCTCTTCGATACGCTCCACAAAAACAGCAAATTCTTTTCCTAAACGAGTAGGAGAAGCCGGTTGTCCGTGTGTACGGGCTAATAAAGGAATGTCCTTCCATTCAGTGCTTAATTCTTTTAATTTTGAAATTAAAGTAATTAATGATGGCATATAAACTTTCTCAAAAGCTTCTTTTGTAGAAAGTGGAATAGCCGTGTTGTTGATATCTTGAGAAGTCAATCCAAAGTGGATGAATTCTTTATATTCTGATAAGCCTAATTTTTCAAAGGCATCTTTGATAAAATATTCAACGGCTTTAACATCGTGATTGGTTACTTTTTCTGTTTCTTTAATCCAAAGCGCATCTGCAGTAGAGAAATTTTTATAGATGTCACGTAAACTTTCGAATACATTAGGGTTTACATTTTTTAATTGTGGCAAAGGCACTTCGCACAATTCAATAAAATATTCAATTTCTACCAATACACGGTACTTGATTAAAGCTTCTTCTGAGAAAAAAGGAGCTAAAGAAAGGGTTTTATTTCTATATCTTCCATCAATTGGAGAAATAGCATTCAATTCGTTTAAAGTCGTCATTGTGTTGTTATTTTTTCGAAAGGCACAAATATAGACAGAATTTTAGGAATTTCGGGCTATTTTAGAATTGATTTTTTATGATAATAAAATGGAACACAGACTTGCCTGCCGACAGGCAGGTAAAACTGATTTTAGCAGATTATCACAAATTTAGTTTTAAAAAAGCCATTGAAAAATGGTTTTATAGACTGTTTTTTTAGCCACGAATGCACGAATAATTCCTTCTGTTATGACACAAATAATCAATGACTTTAATAATTAGTGAAATTTAAAGATGTCTAAATTCAAAAAATAATTTGTGAATTTGTGGCAAAAACTCAATTAGTATTCGTAACGTATAGTTGTTTTACCTTACTGAAATTCGGCTAACAATCTATTTTTTAAAATTGGAATTCCTTCAGTGGCTAACATTGGAAATGTTTCCAGAGGATTTCTTAAATCTGGAATTTGAATTGGCTTAGGATCAATATAGAAAACAGGAACATTTGAAGGCACAAAAGCGATTAATCCCGCTGCGGGATACACCTGCAACGAAGTCCCAATAACGGCAAAATAATCGGCGGTTTCAGTAATGTTAATGGCTTCATCAAAAGCAGGAACCGACTCGCCAAACCATACAATATGTGGACGTAATTGATTTTTTTGAGAATCGGTATCGCCTAAATTCAAATCGCCTTCCCATTCTAAAATGAATTTAGCATTTTTTGTACTTCGCACTTTTAAAAGTTCGCCATGCAGGTGCAATACTTTTTTACTGCCGGCACGTTCATGCAAATCATCTACGTTTTGGGTAATAATATGCACATCAAAATGAATTTGCAGCTGCGCTAATTCCCGATGTCCTAAATTGGGTTTTACTTCTTTGAGTTGTCGTCTTCTTTGGTTGTAAAAATCCAAAACCAATTTGGGATTTTTTTGCCAGCCTTCCGGTGAAGCTACATCCATAATATC
>NCET01000562.1 GCA_002280815.1 Flavobacteriales bacterium 32-34-25
ACATAACTAATCGTTGGTTTTGCAGTGTTCAAACTATTTCCTTCTAAATCAGTCAAAACATACAAAGGTTGCGTATTGGTTTTATATTTAGAAATCATAAAATCAGTCCACTTATCCCCTATAGTTTCTATTTCTTCTCCTGTAGTTGGCGAAATAAATTGCTGTGATTTTGGTAATGTTCTTTTGTCATCTACATAAAGTGAAATCAATACTACTTGATCTTTCAAAATGGGTAAAACAGTTGCATCCGACCAAACGTTATTTTCCATTTTTCGACAATTCACACATGCAAAACCTGTAAAATCAAGCATTATAGGTTTATTCACTTTTCTGGCGTAAGCCAAACCAAATTGATAATCATCAAAAACAACTATTCCATGTGGACCTAATTTAGCGCCTTCAGGCAAATCTGTTTTAACATCTCTTCCTCCAGAAACACCTAATCCCATTGGACTTTCGCTGTATTGCATTGGCGGCGGAAAAGCACTAATCATCTTCAAAGGTGCTCCCCAAAGTCCTGGAATTAAATAAATGGTAAAAGTCATTACTAATAATCCCATTCCTAATCGTCCAACAGAAATGTGAGTAATCGGACTATCATGCGGCAAACTTATCTTTCCAAACAAATACAAGGCTAAAGTTCCAAAAATAGCAATCCAAATGGCTAAGAATACTTCTCTTTCTAACAAATGCAATTGTAAAACCAAATCGGCATTCGATAAAAATTTAAAGGCCAAAGCCAATTCTAAAAATCCTAAAAATACTTTTACGGTATTCAACCAGCCACCTGATTTTGGTAATGAATTCAACCATCCCGGAAATAAAGCAAACAACATAAATGGTAAGGCTAATGCCAATGAAAACCCAAACATGCCAACAATTGGTGCAATTCCGCCATTGGACGCGGCTTCTACTAACAAAGTTCCAACAATAGGTCCTGTACAAGAAAACGAAACAATAGCTAAGGCTAAAGCCATAAATAAAATCCCCGTAATTCCGCCTTTATCGGCTTGATTATCTACTTTATTTGCCCAAGAATTAGGTAACATAATTTCGAAAGCACCTAAAAAAGAAGCTGCAAAAACAATCAATAAAACAAAAAACAGCAGGTTAAACCAAACATTCGTTGACAAAGCATTCAGC
>NCET01000205.1 GCA_002280815.1 Flavobacteriales bacterium 32-34-25
TGGGGAGTAGCCTGTGGTTCGGCAGCAACAATGAATGAAGGGACGCAATTGTTCAAATTAGAAGATGCCAAACGATTATTTGAGTGGTTGCAAAAAAAATAAAATTACTACTGACAAACTGTTGTCACCAGCCGTATCTAATTTTGAAGAAGTAAAATTTAAAACTTTAAAATTATGAAAACATTAGCTGCACAAGTAATTACTCCTGAAGATTTATTGCAACACTGGCAAGGACATCGTGCCTTAACGCGTCGAGTGATTGAATTGTTTCCTGAAAAGGATTTCTTTGAATTTTCAATTGGAGGAATGCGATCTTTTTCAAAATTAGCAGATGAACTTTTGGCTATTGGCGGGCCTGCTATGAAAGGAATTGTGAACCGAGAAATTCAGCCTTTTATAGAAGGAGCTGAAAAATTAATTTTCAAAGCGCAATATCTGGAAAAATGGGATGAAGCAACTGCTGAAATTAATAAATATTGGAACCAATTATCAATCGAGGATTTTAATGAAACCTTCAATTTGTTTGGTCAATATGAGTTCCCAATTATTCAGAATATTTTATATTTCATTGATAACGAAGTGCACCATCGTGGTCAGGGTTATGTTTATTTGCGTGCTTTAGGAATTGAACCTCCCTTTTTCTGGGAAAGATAAAACTAAAAAAAGCTCCTAAGATGAAATTCATTTTAGGAGCTTTTTTATAAAAGACGCTGTTTGTTTATTTCCAATAATTCCAGAATTCTGGTTTTCAATCCTTCTGGTTCCAATATGGTGGCATAATCCCCAAACATCAAATACCAGCGCGAAAATCCTTCCAAGGTAGCACAAGACAAAAATGTCATTTCGATTTTGTTATCGATTTTCTTTTCAGAAACAAAACCGTGATACTTGCGTTCCGAGGTTAAATATTTGGCAATTTTTTTATCTACAAGAATCCGAATTTTAGTAGTCGGGATATTTTTGCTTTTATCCAAATAAGTTTCTAGAGCATCGTGTTCTATCGAGAAAGGAATTTCTGTTTTTTTAATTCCGTGAATTCGATCAGTCCGAAACTGACGATAATCCTTTCGCAAATGACAATAACCTAGCATATACCAATTGTTATTATCGTGAAAAACGCCAACGGCTTCGATATTTTTATGGCTAAAGTGTTCGGGGATTTATCATTAAAAAATTTCTCCGAAGATTGCATTAAAACATTCGATTCAATGCTGGAAACCCAATCTTTATCATCACTTCGAAGTACGGCTTTAAGTTTGTACATCGCCGAAGCATAATGATTGCCAAGAGTGACATCGGTAAATTTTTGCATTAATTTTTCTGCGGCAATAAAACTGCTGGCTTCTTCTCGGGTAAACATAACAGGAGGTAATTTATAGCCATCCATTAAAGCATAACCTACGCCAGCTTCACTGTAAATAGGAACTCCCGAAGCTTCCAAGGTGCGAATGTCACGATAAATAGTGCGTAAACTCACCTCAAACCGATTAGCCAATTCCTGTGCTTTTACAATCTTTTTGGATTGCAATTGAATCAAAATGGCAACAATACGGTCAAATCGTTTTGGGGTTTCGTCGAGCATTAATAAAAACAATTATTTATTCATTCAATATTTTTATTAGATTTTCAATCCAATTTCTAAATCTAGGACACTTTTCTATGATTTTTTCTATTCCTGTTAAGACAGCAATATCAATACCATCAATGATTTTTTCATATTTTTTACCATCTGCTTTGTAGATAGCTTCAAGCCTTTTTGAAGGAGCGCCTTGAGGAGTTCCATTTATGTCTTCAATGTTCGGATACTGTTTACATATATCTAAAACTGAATTTTTAATATTATCACTTTCAAGATAAAATCCAGCTTCGGGATTGGAAAAAAGCAAAGTTTCCATTTCGTGTTTTTGAATATATGGAATAAAAAACCTGTATGGAGTAATATTTTGAACGACCTCATTTAATTTTGACTCTAAGTAATCAACTCTGTCGTCCGTTAAGGTATAATTTAGGGATGCTGTATAACCTGGTAATTTCTTTTCACTATTTAATTGAAAATAATCAATTAAAGTAGTTATTATTGGTTCGTTATTATAATTTAAAACAGGTGTAATAGTATTTACAAAATGTTGTATATTATTAAAACCATGTCCACCACCACTCATTGTAATTGGATATCCTTGTATATGGCATAATGCCCCTTTTGAATATAAATATGGAATTAAAATTTTATTTACAAATTCTAATTCTGTTTCACCTTCAACTATAAAGTACAAATCCTTCATGGTCTTCCACCAATTACGTTTTTAGACCATAAATCTCCAAGAGTGTATTTATTCATCCAATCTGTTAAGTTTTCAGTACTTTCTAATCTTTTGAAAACAGATTGATTATTTTCTCTGTCAACAGTTATTATATGCTCCGGTTCAAAATTATTAACTAAATTTACTGATTGTGTGGATATTATAATTTGACTTGAAGCAGATGCTTTTTTTATTAATCCAGCTAATTTATTTATAGCAAAAGGATGTAGGCCTAATTCAGGTTCATCGATTATGATTGTTTTAGGTAAATTAGGTTGAAGTAATAATGTTGCTAAAGCAATAAATCTAATTGTTCCATCAGAAAAACTTCCAGCATCAAAGTAACTATCAGGTTGATTCTTTTCAATCCACTCTAAAGAAATTCTTTCTGGATTCAATCGATCTGGTTTTAAATCAAACCTTTCAAAAAAAGGAGCAATAGATCGAATTACTCTCTGAATTTTTTCAAAATCACTTGGTTTTCTTTCTTTGAGAAAGTATAAAAATGCTGGTAAGTTACTTCCGTTTTCTTTAAGTTGTTGATTATCATTTATTCGACATGTCGAACGTAAAGGAGCATTTTGACTCGTATCATGAAAATGATAAATTTTAAAGCTTCTTAAGTAAATATTCACATAGCTAGGAATTCCACTTGAAAAATTTCTAACAACACTTTCTTTTGTGTTCCCTGCAATCCAATTCCAACTCCAACCAGATCCAAATTCAGCAGATCTTCCCCCTCTTGATTTATTGAATCCTGTATGTTCTGCTTCGATAAAAAGCTTGTCATCATTTGTTGGCTTAATGGAAAAACTATAAGCGTTTTTATTGTCAAATTCTAAATAGGCATTAATTCCTGCTGTATTTTTTTTTCCAAAATATAATAAACTATCTGCTCCTTCTGTCAAAGAATATATTTCTAATCTTTGTTCGTAAATAACGTTTATTAATTTAAAAAAAGAAATAAAATTTGATTTACCAACTCCATTTGAACCTATAAGTACATTTATGGGGTTCAATTCAAGATTTGAATCTTTAATCGATTTATAACCTTCTATTTGAATTCTGTTTATCATCTTTTATGTAAAATAGTAATCAAACATACAAAAAAAACCTCAATAACTTTTGCTACCAAGGTCTTTTCTCTTTGTTCTTTTTTCTAAAAAAATCTAGTCATTCAATTTCAAAACCGCCATAAACGCTTCTTGTGGGATCTCTACATTTCCAACTAATCGCATACGTTTTTTGCCTTTTTTCTGTTTTTCCAATAATTTACGTTTACGGGAAATATCTCCACCATAACATTTAGCGGTAACGTCTTTACGAAGTGCTTTTATGGTTTCACGAGCAATAATTTTAGCTCCAATTGCCGCCTGAATAGGAATATCAAATTGTTGTCTTGGAATCAACTCACGCAATTTCTCACACATTTTTTTACCAATATTGTAAGCATTGCTTTCATGAATTAAAGCAGAAAGTGCATCCACTGATTGTGCATTTAATAGAACGTCCAGTTTTACTAATTTAGAAGTACGCATTCCAATGGGTGCATAATCAAAAGAAGCATAACCTTTAGAAACGGTTTTCAATCTATCGTAAAATCTAGTTTTGAAGGCTCTGGTAAATCGGATGGGTTGTTAACAACCAGAATAGTATCAGGTTCTTTTTTAGTGTAAGCATGGTAGGAAACGTTGGGAACAGTAGTAATTACTGTCATATCAAATTCACGTTCCAAACGTTCTTGGATAATTTCCATGTGCAACATTCCTAAGAATCCGCAACGGAAACCAAAACCTAAGGCTGCCGAACTTTCTGGTAAAAATACTAACGAAGCATCGTTCAGCTGTAGTTTTTCCATAGAAGCTCTCAGTTCTTCATAATCTTCAGTGTCTACTGGATAAATTCCGGCAAAAACCATTGGTTTTACATCTTCAAAACCAGTAATCATATTGGTTGTTGGCGTTTTAGCATCCGTAAGTGTATCACCTACTTTTACTTCTTTCGCCTCTTTAATTCCTGAAATTAAATAACCCACATCACCTGTAGAAATGATGTTTTTAGGAACTTGATTCAGTTTTAATGTTCCAATTTCATCGGCAAAATATTCGTTGCCAGTGGCCATGAATTTAATTTTTTGCCCTTTTTTGATTTCACCATTTACTACTCTAAAGATAACCTCAATTCCGCGGAATGGATTGTAATGAGAATCAAAAATCAAAGCTTGTAATGGTTCTTCTTTATTTCCTTTAGGTGGTGGAATTTTTTCGATAATGGCAGCCAAAATATTTTCGACACCAAAACCTGTTTTTCCAGAAGCATGAATAATGTCTTCTAGTTTACATCCTAATAAATCAATAATATCGTCGCTTACTTCCTCTGGATTAGCCGATGGTAAATCTACTTTGTTTAACACTGGAATAATTTCCAAGTCGTTTTCTAAAGCCAAATATAAGTTCGAAATAGTTTGCGCCTGAATACTTTGTGCTGCGTCAACAATCAAAAGAGCACCTTCGCAAGCTGCAATGGATCGAGAAACTTCATACGAAAAATCTACGTGTCCTGGAGTATCAATCAAGTTCAGGATATATTCCTCGCCCTTGTAAGTGTATTCCATTTGTATTGCGTGACTCTTAATTGTAATTCCACGTTCGCGTTCCAGGTCCATGTTGTCCAGTAATTGCGCTTTTTCCTCACGAGCCGTAACGGTTTGAGTTGCCCCAAGTAAACGGTCAGCCAAAGTACTTTTTCCGTGGTCAATATGAGCAATAATACAAAAATTTCTTATCTGTTTCATCTTCAGTTTATATCATTATTTTAGGTCATGCCAAGTAGGGACGCTTTCGCAGCTGAAGCCCTAATCCATCCTCAAAAAACAAGGCAATTAATCTGCAAATATACGCTAAATTCAATAGCTTCAAAGCTTATAATTTATAAACTAAATCCTTTATAACGAAGTGTTTCCTAATTCTTCGTTTTATCGTTTCATCTAAAAAGTGTAATTTTGCAGTAAATTTCAGAAGATGATCAAGATTGGCAACATAGAATTACCCGATTTCCCATTATTATTGGCTCCTATGGAGGACGTTAGCGATCCGCCATTTCGTCGTTTGTGTAAAATGCACGGAGCAGATATGATGTATTCTGAATTTATTTCTTCTGAAGGTTTGATTCGTGATGCTATCAAAAGCCGAATGAAATTGGATATTTTTGATTACGAACGTCCTGTGGGAATTCAGATTTTTGGTGGAGATGAAGAAGCTATGGCACTTTCGTCAAAAATTGTGACTACCGTAAATCCAGATTTAATTGATATCAACTTTGGTTGTCCAGTTAAAAAAGTGGTTTGCAAAGGGGCTGGTGCCGGAGTTTTGAAAGATGTCGATTTGATGGTGCGTTTAACAAAAGCAGTAATTGATAGCACAAATCTCCCTGTAACGGTAAAAACCCGTTTGGGTTGGGATGACAGTTCGATTAATATTGATGAAGTAGCCGAGCGTTTGCAGGATATTGGCGTGCAAGCTCTGAGTATTCACGCGCGAACTCGTGCTCAAATGTACAAAGGACATTCAGACTGGTCGCACATTGCAAGAGTGAAAAATAATCCTAGAATTACAATGCCAATTTTCGGAAACGGAGACATCGATTCTCCAGAAAAAGCTTTGCAGTATAAAAATGAATACGGTATCGACGGAATCATGATTGGTCGTGCAGCTATTGGTTATCCTTGGATTTTTGACGAAATCAAGCATTTCTTTAAAACCGGAGAGCATTTAGCAAAACCTACTGTGGCTGATAGAGTAGAAGCTGTTCGCAATCACCTGACTTGGGCTATGGACTGGAAAGGCGAACGATTAGGAATTGTTGAAACCAGACCGCATTATACCAATTATTTTAAAGGAATTCATTCTTTTAAAGCCTACAAACAAAAACTGGTTACTCTCGATCATCCTGAAGAATTATTTGCAGTTTTGAATGAGATTCAAGATGCGTATTCGGGTTATGAGGTAGTGTAGAATTTTAGAAAGCAAATTAGTGTTTTCTAAATTTTCGTTATATTTGTTATAAATAGTATTCATTATGAGTGTTCAAACAGAAAAATCTCTTTTAATTGATTTACTTCAAAATATCAATGACGCTTCTATTATTCAGAAAGTGAAGAATTTTGTTTTGCACGAAATTCAACCTGCATCTTTATCAGATAATCAAAAAAAAGAACTGGATAGAAGGATAACAGAACACCGAGAAAATCCTAAAACTGGAGTAGATGCATTTGAGTTTTTAGATTCTTTAAAATCTAAATATGAGTTGTAATAAACTCATTTTAAAAACAAATGCAGCGGTTGAAATTGAAGATGTAATTTCTTTTTATGCTTCGAAAAATAGTATTCTAGCCAAACGAATAGAAAAAGAAATACGATTGGCTTTTAAAACTATTGTCAAAAATCCTGAAAGTTTTCAGTGTCGCTATTCAGAAATTAGAATATTTTGGTTGAATAAATTTCCTTATGGTTTGTATTATATTTGGGTAAATGACGAAGTGGTTGTTTTAGCATTTTGGCATTCTAAGGAAGATATTCCTAATAAATTTCCAAAGATTTTATAATTATTCCAACAACTTTTTACTCACTCGGCTACTGGCAATAAGGGAAGCAATAAAGCCAAGAGAAACAATTGTAACCATTACAATTAGCACATTTTCTATCGAAAAAACAACAGGATAAGCTAAGGTTGGAGTAATCATTATAAGTTTGAAATGTTGTTGTACAAGCACAATGATAATTCCTAATACAAGTCCGATAATTCCACCTATAAGACTTAATAAAGTACCTTGTAGTAAAAATATTTTTCGGAGGTTTTTAATTTCAATTCCCAGATTAAAAAGGGTTTTTAAGTTTCCTTTTTTGTCAAGAATCATCATGATTAATGCACCAATAAGATTGAATAATGCCACTACTATTACAAGCGTAAAAATAAGATAAACAGCAATATTTTCGGTGTTCAACATTTTGTAGAGCGATTCGTTGAGTTGCGCTCTGTTTTTAATAGTTGCTTTTCCTTTAAAAACAGTATTCAGCTTTTGGATAATTGCATTTTCATCGGCATTGGGTTTTTCTTTGAGTTCAATTGCCGAGATTTGATTGCTTTTGTATTCCAATAATTCCTGAGCCAAACCTAAATCGGCAAAAACATATTTAGAATCTAAATCTTCGTTGATGGCATAAATTCCTATTGGGAAAATCTCTTCTTTATTAAAAGCCTGGTCTGCATTCTCGATAGTTCCTTTGCCTGCTTTGGGAACCAAAACTTCCAAATGCTTGTTGAAATCCAGTAATCCTAAGGATAGTTTTTGAACAAAACCAAAACCCACAACTACCTGACGAGTGTTTTCTTCAAGCCATTGTCCAGTGTAAATAATTGAATCTACATTGTTTACTTTACTGTAGTTTTTATCAACGCCTTTTAAATAAGTTACTTCCTGTTTATTATCAAAAGTAAATAAAACACGTTCTTCAATAATTTTCGAATAAGAAACTATGCCGTCAATTTTTTTGATTTCGGCTTCTTGTTCTGGAGTGATGAAAAATGATTTGCCTAGAGTAGTTGATATTTTTAAATCAGGATCAATATCATTACTAAACGAAAGACTAAAAACTTTTAGTCCGCTAAAAACCGATAAAACCACAAACAAAGCCATTGCGCCAACAATGATTCCCATGCTCGCGATGCGATTAATAATGTTAATGGCATTGTTTTTACTATTGCTACGAATGTAACGTTTGGCTATGTATAGCGGAAAATTCAAACTTTTATTGAAATTTACGTTTCTCTAATAAATCCCTGTTTTCAATTGGATTTTCCTGATTTTTCAAAGCGTTGTCAATTTTTTCAATATAATCCAAAGAGTCATCAATAAAGAAAACTAAATTAGGAACTCTTCTTAATTGTTTGCTCACTCTTTGCGCTAAATCATGCTTAATCAACTGCGTATTCGATTTAATTCCGTCCAAAGTTTCCTGTGCTTTTTCTTGAGGAAAAACGCTCAAATATACTGTAGCCACAGATAAATCAGAAGTTACAGATACTTTGGATACCGAAATAACCAAATTACTAACTCCATTTTTTCTCACTTCACCTTGCAGAATATCCACCAAATCTTTTTGGATAACTCCGCCTATTTTTTTCTGTCTGTTTGTTTCCATAGTGCAAAAATACTACTTTTAAAGATTAAATAAGCAATTTTATAATTTCTGATTTTTAGAAGCTATTTCCCGCTATTCGTTTCAATCTTTTCTTGCCTCAAAAAAAGGAGACAAGAAAAGGATTTCCACTGCTATCGGGGCTAGGGCAAATTCAAAGCGAGTAGTTCGTTCTAAAATCAAAAATTGTCAATCAGCAATCAAAAATCCAAATGCAAAGACATTCCTTTTCAATCTACGACGCATCAGCGGGTTCCGGTAAAACCTATACTTTGGTCAAAGAATATTTAAAAATTATTCTTACTTCTCCAAAAAATGATGCCTATCGTAATATTTTGGCAATCACTTTTACCAATAAAGCGGTTCATGAAATGAAAAGCCGAATTGTAGGGAGTTTGTCTGAATTTGCTAAAGACGAACCTTCAAAAAAAGCGCAGGATTTAATGCTGGAGTTGGTAAAAGATACTGCCGATTGGGAAGTTAAATTGTCCATTAATTTCATCAAAATCAAATCGCAGCAAATCATCAAGCATATTATTCATAATTATGCCAAGCATATTATTCATAATTATGCCGCTTTTGATATTTCTACAATTGATAAATTCACCCATAAAGTGATTCGCGCTTTTGCTCATGATTTGAATTTGCCCATGACTTTTGAAGTGACTTTGGATACCGAAAATTTGTTAACAGAAGCGATTGATGCCATTATTGCCCAAGCTGGCGAAGACGAAACCCTGACTAAGTTACTCATCGATTTTACAATGGAAAAAACCGATGATGATAAATCTTGGGATATTTCCAGAGAGATTATGGAAACTGGAAAATTAGTTTTGAATGAAAACAATCGAAATGAAATTGTTCAATTTCATGATAAATCTATTGCCGAGTTTGTCGAAATTAAAAAGAAATTAATTGTTGCCTGCAACGATTTAGAAAAAGAAAATGCTGGTTTTGCCGAAGCTGCTTTACTTTTAATTGAAAACAACGGAATTGATTTAAAGTCGTTTTCCAGAGGTACTTTTCCCAATCATTTGGTAAGTATTCGAGACGGAAAATTCAATCCAAAAAATAAAACCTTTCATGAATTCGACGATATTGCTATAAACAAGACAGCCAGTGATCGGGCGTTGATTGAGAATTTAATTCCGGAGTTATTACAAATTTTAGTTGCGATTTATAAAAATTTCGAAAAGCGTGATTTTTACAAAGCATTCCTAAAAAATATAACACCACTTTCGTTACTGAATACGGTAAGTAATGAATTGGCTAAAATTCAGGAAGAACAAAATGTACTTTCTATATCCGAATTTAATGCCATAATTCATCGCGAAATTCAAAACCAACCCGCTCCTTTTATATACGAACGATTAGGCGAGCGATATCGTCATTTTTTTATTGATGAATTTCAGGATACTTCCGAGATGCAATGGCAAAATTTAATTCCGCTTATTGATAACGCACTTTCGGGTCAGGACGATTATGGAAACAAAGGAACGTTGATGATTGTGGGTGATCCAAAACAATCTATTTATCGCTGGCGTGGAGGAAAAGCAGAGCAGTTTATTGAGTTGAGTAAAGACAATAATCCGTTTAATAATCCAGATAAAAAATTAGAACATCTGGATAAAAATTACCGTTCCTATTCTCAAATTATTGAATTTAATAATGATTTTTTTAGGTTATTGTCGTCAGAATTTGAACAAGAAGATTACAAAGATTTATACGAAAATCACAGTCATCAACATACAAATGACAAAACGGGAGGTTATGTGAATATTTCCTTTATTCCAAAAATTGAAATCGTTGAAACCGATGAAGAAGCCTTAGATAAAACAGAATTGTATGTTTTAGCGACTTTAAATACAATCCAGAAAGTTTTACAAGAAGGTTTTGAATACAAAGATATTGTGATTCTGACCCGTAAAAGAGATCAGGGAATTGCAATTGCTAATTATTTGACAGAGCAGGGAATCCCACTTTTATCTTCGGAAACACTGATGATTCAAAACGCAACCGAAGTTCGACTGATAATTAATCTTCTAAAATACCTAAAAAACAACGCCGATTTAGAATCGAAAGCTTTTTTCTTGCATTATGTAGCTGAGAATATTCAGGATCGATTGGATGTTCATGATTTTATTGCCGAAGGAATGGAACAAAAACAAGAAGCCGATTTTGAAAACTGGCTGATGAGTTTTGATATTTCACTTTCGTTTCAAAACATCCGAAAAAAATCTTTGTATGAAGCGGTGGAGATTATTGTTTCAAAATTCCTCTCCCCAACCCTCTCCAAAGGGGAGGGGAATGCGTATATTCAATATTTTTTAGACATTGTTTTAGAAAGAGATGTGCGTAATCAGGCGGGAATAGCTGACTTTTTGGTTTTCTGGGACAAAAATGGGGAGAAAATTCATAAATCAAAAGGATTGGAGTTTCCAGTGGTAATTATGCCTTTTGCTGAAGAAGATTATGGTAAAAAGCCAAAAGATAAGTTGTGGCTTGATGCTGAAGGATTGGATATGCCAAAGGCTTTGATTGATAATAGTAGCGCTGTAGAAGGTTTTGGAGAAGAAGCTAAATTAGTGTACGATCAGAAAAAGCAAGAAGAGTTGTTAGATAATGTAAATGTACTTTATGTTGCTTTGACACGTGCAGAAGAGCAATTATATGTTATTTCTAATATGAATTTATCCAGAAATGGAGAGGCTCCTAAGAATAATATGTGTACTTTTTTTATTAATTATTTAATCGATAAAGGAGTATTTGATGAGGATACGCTGGAATATAATTTTGGAAATAAAATAAAAATTTCTTCGATAACAAAGCACGTTGATATGTCAAAACCAATTGAAAATGTTGCTGAAACACTAGATCCTAAGAACATAAAAATTGCTCAGCGAGAAGCCCTCATGTGGGGAACACATCAGCAGGAATCGATAGAATATGGAAATGTAATACATGAAATTTTGTCTTTTGTGAAAACAAAAAAGGATGTGAATTTGGCAGTAGAAAAAGCTATCGAAAATGGTTTGATTAATTTGGCTCAGAGAGAATTGGTGCTAGAAACAATTTATAATATTGTTAATCATGAAGAATTAGCCTTGTTTTTTGCTGAAGGAAATGAAGTCTTAAACGAGCAAACAATTATTCAAAAAGAAGGGAAGACTATAAAACCCGATAGAATGGTAATTTCGGAGCATAAAAATGTGTTTTTATTAGATTATAAAACAGGTGTTCATAATCCAAAATATCAAAGACAATTAGATGATTATGAAGTAGCAATTGGACTAATGGGGTATAAAGTTCAGAAGAAATCACTTGTTTATATAGGTAAAAATGTACAAGTTGTTCAGTTGGGATTAGTTTTTTAGTCAGAAAAATAATTATTTTAATTGGTTTTTTCTTTTTTTTTAATAAAAGAAAGCTTTTATTATTGTTGTTGTTTTTAGGTTTTAAAGAGAATAGTAAAGATTGATTGTCTCATGTGTTGTTGGGTTTAAGCAAGTTTTTTTATTATTAATTAGTTAATTAATTTTTATTCTTAAAAGCAAGTGAATCTTTTACCTTACTTGCCGAAGATGAAATCGAAGATGTTATTTTACTAATTCCACTTGGTGTACCATATTTTTTAGCAT
>NCET01000206.1 GCA_002280815.1 Flavobacteriales bacterium 32-34-25
TCAAATGTCTTGTAATCCTGCCATGGGTGGAATTGCAAAAGGACAAATTGTTCGTGAGATTGATGCGCTTGGTGGATACTCAGGAATTGTTTCTGATCGTACAGCAATTCAATTTAAGATGTTGAATAAATCAAAAGGACCAGCAATGTGGTCTCCAAGAGTTCAAAGTGACCGTATGCGTTTTGCTGAAGAATGGAGAATGATGTTGGAAGGAACTCCTAATCTTGATTTTTACCAGGAAATGGTAAAAGGATTAATTATTGAAAATGGAAAAATAAAAGGAATTAAAACTTCTTTGGGAGTGGAAATTCGTTCGAAATCGGTGGTGTTGACCAATGGAACTTTTCTGAATGGATTGATTCATATTGGAGAAAAACAATTCGGTGGAGGTAGAGCTGGAGAAAGTGCTGCTTACGGAATTACCGAAGATTTGATTCAGGCCGGTTTTGAAGCAGGAAGAATGAAAACTGGAACGCCTCCGCGAGTGGATGGTCGCTCTCTTGATTATTCAAAAATGAATGAAGAAAAAGGAGATGCAAAACCTTCTAAGTTTTCTTATTCTGATTTGACTTCGCCGTTGACCAATCAAAGATCTTGTTACATGACTTACACGTCTCTTGATGTGCATAATATTTTAAGAGAAGGATTCGATCGTTCGCCAATGTTCAACGGAAGAATTAAAAGTCTCGGACCAAGATATTGTCCTTCTATTGAAGACAAGATTAATCGTTTTGCAGACAAAGAAAGACACCAGCTTTTTGTAGAACCAGAAGGTTGGAATACTTGTGAGGTTTATGTTAATGGATTTTCGACTTCGCTTCCTGAAGATATTCAATTTAAAGCATTAAGTTCTGTTGCTGGTTTTGAAAAAGTAAAATTCTTTAGACCAGGTTATGCGATTGAATATGATTATTTTCCACCTACGCAATTAAAACATACTTTAGAAACCAAGTTGGTTGAAGGTTTGTATTTTGCTGGACAAATTAATGGAACTACAGGATATGAAGAAGCAGCTTCACAAGGATTGATGGCAGGAATTAATGCCCATTTAAAAGTGCATGAAAAAGCACCATTAATTTTAAAGCGTGACGAGGCTTATATTGGAGTTTTAATTGATGATTTGATTACAAAAGGAACAGAGGAGCCATACAGAATGTTTACTTCTCGTGCTGAATATAGAACCTTGTTGCGTCAGGATAATGCCGATTTTAGATTGACACCCATGTCTTATGAAATAGGATTAGCTTCTGAAGCTCGTTTAAGAAGAATGGAACGTAAGCTGAACGAATCTGAAAAGATGGTTGCGTTTTTTAAAGAAACTTCAGTTTCAGTTGCAGAAACAAATCCAATTTTAGCTTCTAAAGAAACAGCCGCAATTTCTCAAGGTGATAAGATGTTCAAAATATTTTCTCGTCCGCAAATTGATTTGGAGGATATGATGCAGTTTGAAAAAGTGAAATCGTATGTTGCCGAAAATGATTTGGACGAAGAAATTTTAGAACAAGCCGAAATTCAAGTCAAATATTCGGGTTACATTGAGAAAGAAAGAAATAATGCGGATAAATTGACTCGTTTAGAAGATGTGAAAATTCCAGCTGATTTTGATTATAATAAAATAAAATCAATGTCTATTGAAGCAAAGCAAAAACTGAATAAAATTCGTCCGGTAACTATTTCACAAGCTTCCAGAATAAGTGGTGTTTCCCCAAGTGATATTTCGGTATTGTTGATTTATATGGGAAGATAGGAAGTGTTCAGTGTTCAGTTTTTAAGCAAGCAGAGTGTTTGTTATTTGCTAACTGAATACTTAATAACTGACCACTGATCACTAAATAAATAAATTGTTCCACGTGAAACTATTATTAAAATTATAAATAAATTTATTAGTAAGAGCGCTAACTGATTACTAAAAAACGGACCACTGACCACTAAAAAATGGATATTTCAAATAAAAAGCATTTCCTTACTGTAAAAGACCATTCAGTTTCTAAAGAGATTTTTGACTTGTATCAGGATGAAACTTTGGACATGTTAATTACGCATCCGCAACCCAGTTTAGAAACTTTGGGAAAATATTACGAAAGTGAAGATTATATTTCGCACACTGATAATATAAGATCTTTATTCGAAAAAGCATATCATTTTGTGAAGCAAATAGCTTTAAAAAATAAATTGGATTTAATCAATTCGTTCCAATCGAATAAAGGAAGGATTATTGGTGCTGGAACAGGAGATTTTTTATTGACCGCACAACAAAACGGTTGGCAAACAATAGGAGTAGAGCCAAGTCCAAGAGCAAAAGGAATTGCTGTAAAAAAAGGAATTTCATTTGTTGAAGATACTAAGGAATTAGAAAGTCATTCTTTTGATACTATTACTATGTGGCACGTTTTAGAACACGTTCCAGATTTAGATGCTCAAATTAAAGAATTGAAACGTTTGCTAAAACAAGAGGGAACTTTGATTGTTGCGGTTCCAAATTACAAATCTTTTGATGCAAAACATTACGGAGCGTTTTGGGCAGCTTATGATGTGCCCATTCATTTTTGGCATTTCTCTAAAAAAGCGATTGAATTGCTTTTCGCAAAAGAAGGAATGAAATTAGAAAAAGTGCTTCCAATGAAATTTGATTCTTTTTACGTGAGTTTGCTTTCTGAAAAATACAAATTTGGAAAAATGAATTTTGTAAAAGCATTTTTCATCGGATTACAGTCAAACTTGAAAGCAAAACGTAACTTTGAGTATTCATCCCATATTTATGTCCTAAAAAACAACTAAAACTTATTTTAAGCTGTTTTCTGAGTCGTTTTTAGGTAAAAAGGTATGTTTTGTTGTCTTTTTTTTAAAAGCAGCTCAAAAACGAGATAATAAAGTCAGTTTTAATAACGTTATCTTATCGTTATTGTTTTTACAATAATTAAATCTAATACTATAAAAAATGGGCATTTTCTAAAGTTTTTTAGGATGCTGTCTATTTTTTTATATTTTTGTCAAACACACATTAATTCAGAAATAAATCAAAATGAAATCAACGATTCAAGAATGCCAAAAAAGAAATATTTATAATATGAGTAAAAAAGTTTTATTGATTATTGCAATTTCTATTTCAGTTGTTGCTTGTAACAAAACCACAGAAGCAGTTAAAGAAGTAAAAACGGCTTACATTGATACTTCTGAATTGATGAAAGAATATACAGAGGCAAAAGATTTAGAAGCAAAATATAAAGCTCAATCTGAAGAGAAAGGAAGACAGCTAGAAGCTGAAATTAATCGTTTCAAACAAGATGCTGCCAATTTCCAATCGCAAGCACAAGCTAACGGTCAGGAATGGGCTCAAAAAAGAGGAGCTGAATTGCAAAAAAGAGAGCAACAATTGGGTTATGCTCAACAAGCTTTGGCACAACAATTACAACAAGCAAGTGGAGCTGAAATGGATAGTTTAGTGAGCGGCGTGAAAAAATTCATCAAGGATTATGGAAAGCAAAAAGGCTACGACTATATTTATGGAACTGGTGATGCTGCTTCTGTTTTATACGCTCAGGAAAAATATGATATTACTAAGGATATCATTAAAGCTTTGAATGAAAAATACAAGTCAGAAGAAAAAGTAGAAGATAAAAAAGAGGAAAAGAAATAATTTTTAATCTTAATCATTTATAAATGCCTTCGTCTAGTTTTAGATTGAAGGCATTTTTTTATTAGCAAACAATAAAAAGTAAATAATAACTTATATTTTTATAATTTTATTTCCATTAATTTAGCCTTTTTAATTATAATCTACATGCAAACCTTATCCGAAGCCGCTCAATATACCTTACAGTTCATCAACCAAACCCAGCGTTCGGTGTTTTTGACTGGAAAAGCGGGGACAGGAAAAACTACACTTTTGCGTGAAATAATTGAAACTACGCATAAAAATACGGTGGTAGTGGCACCAACAGGAATTGCCGCTTTGAATGCAGGAGGAGTAACGATTCATTCCATGTTTCAATTGCCGTTTAGTGGTTTTATTCCTTCGCATACTGCCGAATCACAATTTTCAGAAACGGTGAAGTTTGAAAATAAGGAAAGTTTACGAAGGCATTTTAAAATGAATGGCTTGAAAAAAGCAGTAATTCGAAATATGGAATTGCTGGTTATTGACGAAGTGAGTATGCTTCGTGCCGATTTGCTGGATGCTATGGATTATATGATGCAAACGGTGCGTAAAAAATCAACTCCTTTTGGTGGTGTTCAAGTGCTTTTTATTGGCGATTTATTACAATTGCCGCCTGTAATTCGGGATGAAGAATGGCGAACGTTACGCAATTATTACAAAGGGAAATTCTTTTTTCATTCGCATGTTATTCAGCAAAGTCCGCCTTTGTATATCGAATTATCTAAAATTTTCCGCCAAACAGATACCAGTTTTATTTCGGTTTTAAATAATTTGAGAAATAACCAAATTACTCCCGATGATGTTCAGGTTTTGAACCAATATGTGAAACCTGATTTCGATTTAAAAGCCAATAAAGGTTACATCACTTTAACGACTCACAATGCCAAAGCTGATGCAATGAATGCACAAGCTCTGGAAGATTTAAAAGGAGAATTAATTACGTATAAACCAGAAATTACAGGCGATTTTCCAGAGAAAATTTATCCTGTAGAGCACAATTTGCAATTGAAAGTGGGAGCCCAAATCATGTTTGTCAAAAACGATTTGGCTTTCGAAAAAAACTATTTCAATGGTAAGATGGGAATTATCAAATCGCTTTCGAGTCAGGAAATTTTGGTTCATTTTCCAGAAGAACATAAAACTATAGAAGTGGAACGTTACGAATGGCAAAATATTCGTTACAAAGTCGATCCGTTGACAAAGGAAGTCGAGGAGGAGGTTTTGGGTACTTTTGTGCATTATCCGATTAAATTAGCCTGGGCAATTACGGTGCATAAAAGCCAAGGATTGACTTTTGATAAGGCTGCGATTGATGTTTCGCAGGTTTTCATGCCGGGACAGGCTTATGTGGCTTTGTCGCGTTT
Source organism: Flavobacteriales bacterium 32-34-25 (assembly GCA_002280815.1). GTDB lineage: Bacteria > Bacteroidota > Bacteroidia > Flavobacteriales > Flavobacteriaceae > Flavobacterium. The sequence continues at coordinate 5,023 of NCET01000206.1, forward strand.
GCGTTCGTTAGAAGGCTTGGTTTTGCTTTCTCCGCTGCGAATGAATGGCATTTCTAACGACCAGGATGTGATGGATTATGCGCAAAATAAAGCTTCGGAAGAAGTCTTGAAGAATTCCCTGCATTTTGAAACTAAAAATTTCATTCATAATTATTTGATTAACAGCTTTGATTGGTATGATTTGGCTCAGGAATGGCGTAATCATAAATTCAGTTATTCGGATAAAACGGAAACTTCGGCAAAATCTAAAAATGCACTTTGGGCAGCCAAACAATTGGAAAATATCGAATCACTTTTGGATCCATCCAAAAAATTCATCATACAATTGAACAGAATCTTTGCCAATGAAACGGTGGATTTAATTCATGTTTCTGCCCGAATTCAGGCTGCTTTTGATTATTTTTTCAAAGCTATGGACGATTTAGTTTTTGAAATTCTTTGGAAAATAGAAGAAATTAAACGACTCAAGAAAGCCAAAGCTTATTTTGAAGAATTATCGGAATTAGAAGAGTTGCAATCCAAAGCCGTTTTGCGATTGATGAAAACTAAATTGTTGATAGAAACCGTTATTGCAAATGAGCCTATTTCGAAAGAAAAACTCACCTCAGACGAGATAAAAAAATACCTTTCGAGAAAAAAAGAAGCGATCCAAAACCAATTCAAGGAAGCGAATATTACGTTGATTGAAGATGAAGAAGATTTGAATAGATATACTTCAAAGAAGAAAGACCAAAAAGAACCCAAAAAATCCACTGTAGAGGAAACTTTCGATTTGTGGATCGCTAAAAATTCGATTCAGGATATTGCCGATATTCGAAAATTAACGGTTAATACTATTCAAAGTCATTTGGTTAAATTGATTCAAGCCAAAAGAATTTCAATTAGCGAAGTTTTACCACAGGATAAAATGGATGAATTAGCCGAAGCTTTTAAATATTACAAAGAAGAATCTCTTACACCAATGAAAGAACAATTTGGCGAAAAATACAGTTGGGAAGAATTGCGAATGTTTAAGGCGAGTTTGAATTAAAAGTCATTGCGAGGAACGAAGCAATCTCACTAACCGTTATACAGTGCTTGACTTTGTAAATGAGATTCCTTCGTTCCTCGGAATGACAATTTTGGCCCTTTTTGAGTTATTTTTTATACTTTTGCAAAAAATATTCTCACTTAAACCGTTTATAGCATGCAACTGTACAACACCTTAAGCGCAGAAGAAAGAGCTGAATTGATTGATCAAGCGGGTAAACAACGTCTTACGTTGTCTTTCTATGCGTATGCCAAAATTGAAGATCCTAAAAAATTTCGCGATGATTTATTTGTAGCCTGGAATGCACTTGATGCTTTAGGCCGAATTTACGTTGCCCACGAAGGTATTAACGCTCAAATGAACGTTCCTGCCGAAAATATTGAAGCTTTTAGAGAAACGCTGGAAGTATATGATTTCATGAAAGGCATTCGTTTGAATGTAGCCGTAGAACAAGACGATCACGCATTTTTAAAATTAACCATCAAAGTGCGTCACAAGATTGTTGCCGACGGACTTAATGACGATACTTTTGATGTAACTAACAAAGGCGTTCACTTAAAAGCCAAGGAATTCAATGAAATTCTGGAAGATCCAAACACAATTGTAGTCGATTTTAGAAATCATTACGAAAGTGAAGTTGGACATTTTAAAGGTGCTATCACTCCTGATGTAGAAACTTTTAGAGAAAGTTTACCTATAATTAACGAGCAACTCCAAGATCACAAAGACGATAAAAATCTGGTAATGTATTGTACTGGTGGAATTCGTTGTGAAAAAGCCAGTGCTTATTTCAAACATCAGGGTTTTAAAAATGTTTTCCAGTTAGAAGGTGGAATCATCAATTATGCGAAACAAATTGAAGAGGAAGGTTTAGAAAGTAAATTCATTGGAAAAAACTTTGTATTCGATAATCGTTTAGGCGAAAGAATTACCGATGATATTGTTTCGCAATGCCATCAATGTGGAAAGCCTTGCGACAATCACACTAATTGTGCTAATGATGGTTGTCATTTGTTGTTTATCCAATGTGATGATTGTAAAGCTGCTATGGAAAATTGCTGTTCCAGTGAATGTCAGGAAATCACACATTTGCCTTGGGATGAACAATTGAAATTGAGAAAAGGAAAACAAGTAGGTAATAAAGTATTTAGAAAAGGAAAATCAGAAAGTTTGAAGTTCAAACACTCTGGTGAACTGTCTGATACAGCTTTGGCGACAGCTAAAACAAATGATATTCGTCAGAAG
>NCET01000207.1 GCA_002280815.1 Flavobacteriales bacterium 32-34-25
GTTTCTATTTCTAAGGTCATAATTGTTGTTTATTAATGAATTATCTAATGTACACAATTTAATTTTTTCAAAATAATAAAATTCTAGGCTAGGGTAAACTGACTTTTGATTGTCTTACTATGGAGAGTAATTGTATAACGATAACTAAAATTAAAAATTATGAAAACTATATTAGCCCTATTCCTTTTTGGAACCATAGTAGTAACACAGGCGCAAGAAACTAGTGTACGAAGTGAAACGAATATAAACGCTCATTCTAATAAAATCACTTATTACCAAGAAAGAGGAGCCGAAGATGCTAAGTTTGAGTTGGCCTTTACGGCTAAAACAAAAGCCGAGGAAAAAGCCTTTTGGAAAGAACAAAAAGCCTACGAAAAAGAGTTGAAGAAAAAGAACAGAAAAGCCTATCGTGCTTATATTGCCAGCAAAAAAGAGGTTTATACAGTACATCATTATTCTTGCGATGCTCATTGTCATCACAGCGATGCTTTTTATAGTCACGCAGGATTTTATTATTACCAATACAACCAACCTACTTATCAAAGGTCTACAAGCTATCCTGCGGTAAGAACTCAAATAGGTGTGCGTGCCCCCAGCGTACGATTAGGTCTTTAATATTTTAAAGGTCGCTAAAATCCGTCTTGTTTAAAAAAAAGCGAGACGGATTTTACTTATTTTGCAGGTATAGATTTGATTTTTTTAAACAATTTTTCATTCGATTCTTCTTTTGCAGAATAGTAAATTTTCTTGCCATCCAACTTTGTTATAAGAATATAAGGCTTGTTTTCGGCATTTAAAATGAGTTTTACTTTTTCGTCTGTATCAGTTTTGAAATAGCCTTTTTTAATGGTTCCCGCAGAAAATCCATTGGTTCTTCGGATGATTTTTGGTTTGTCATTGACTAATTGGATGCTTTTGATTGTTTCAAAAGGTATAATTTCGCCATAATTTCCTTGAAATTCAATTGAATTGGCGTTTAAAATGAGTTTGGTTTCTTTAAAATCACGAACAAACATCACAACGATAAAGATTAAAACTACAGCTAGAATAAAAGCTCCAAATTTATTTTTTTTGGCATTAAAATATTTTGCACTCGTAGCAATAAAATAGATATAGGCTACGATAGGATAAGCTACAATGAAAATACTTGTAACGTTTTCATCAATAAAATAAGTTACAAGCGTTCCAATAACGAAGAACGAAATACCTAAAAAAATATGAAACTTTCGGAGATAAGTAATATAGGCTTTTAGATCTACATTCTTTTTCTCTTCGTCACTCATGGTGTTATATCCCGCAAGCAAATATTTGGCATTATTCTCAGTTACAATAAATCCAATTGCTATAAAAAGCAAGCTCATTCCAATTAAAGTATACATCATATTTTTTGAGTTTATCAATTAATAAAATTCGAAATAATCTAAACTTTTAAAGCTCCACGAAACCCTCTGGCTGCATAATACGATTCTGCACCATTGTGGTAGATAAATACATTCCCGTAGCGAAAATCACCAAAAATAGCTCCACCTAATTTTCTAATTTCGGTAGGCGTTTCAATCCAACTGGATGTTTTGGTATCGAATTTTTCTAATTTTTGTAATTCTCTATATTGTTCTTCTGATAAAAGCGAAATTCCCATAGCTGTAGCCATATCGATAACGCTATTTTTGGGTTTGTTTTCTTTTCTAGCATCTAATGCCTGACGATCATAACAAAGACTTCTGCGTTCTTTTGGACTTTCAGCCGCGCAATCATAAAAAGTATATTCGTCGGTGTTTTTATCATAATGGACAACATCTGGTTCGCCGCCTGTTCTTTCCATTTCATTCAGTGACCAGAGTTTTTCAGGATTTACTTCCAATTTGGCTTGCACTTTATTCCATTCAATATCTTTATGACGATTCCCGTTTTTTTCAAAACGCTCTTTCAGTATCTTTAAAATTTCTTCGGATTCTGATGGTGATAATTTGTTTTTCATAGTGATAATGGTTTTGTAATGCCAGTCTGAGCTTGTCGAAGACATCGTTTATATTGTAAAAAGCACTTCGACAAGCTCAGTGTGACAGTTGTATTATTAAATGATTTTTTACTCTCTCATTTTACAGTTTCTCTCACATAAATCGATGATTTGACTAATTCTAGCCTGTCTTGTTTCGGGACGTTTTGCTTGGTTTACCCAATATAAATAATTTTTTTTATAGGATTTGCTAAAGTTTTCATAGTTAGAAAAAGCAACTGGATTTTGTACAAAAGCCTGTTGTAAATCTTCTGGGATTTCTAGGTTTTCCACTGCATCTAAACTTTCCCATGAACCATTTTTCTTAGCGGTTTCAATTTTTTTTAAGCCACTTTCGTGCATTAAATTGGCAGCAATTAAGTCTTCGATATACCCTTTGTTTATTTTGCTCCAAATGCTTTTGTCTTTTCTGGGTGTGAAAAGTTGTTGTCTTCTATGCTCATCCAGTTTTCTAACCGTAGAGTCAATCCAACCGTAACAAATAGCCACTTTTACGGCTTCTTCCCAACGCATACTTTCTGCTTCGTGTGCTACTCTATAAAAAATTAAATTGACTGCCTTGTAACTGCTGTGGTTTTCATGTAGCCAGGCTCTCCATTCGGAAGCATTTTTAAAATATAATGTTGGTTTTTCGTGCATGGTGTTTTGTAACTTTTGGTTGTCTTCTGCAATTTACTCAAAGGTTTTTATAAAATACTCAAGACCTTTTGCAACTTCGCAGTTGTTATTTTGAACTTAGCAGTCGTCTTCTGCAACTTTGCAGTTGTTATTTGTAAGTCCGCAGTTGGCTTTTGCAACTTTGCAGTTGTTATTTGTAAGTTCGCAGTTGGCTTTTGCAACTTTGTAGTTGTCATTTGTAAGTTCGCAGTTAGCTTTTGCAACTTTGTAGTTAGCTTTTGTAATTTTTGAGTTATCTTTTTTAGTTTTATTGATCGGTTATTATTAAATGACAGATTTACTATTTTTAGTGAGTTTGCTTCGCTATCGCTCGCAATGACTTAAACCGCTTAGAATGTCATTGCGAGGAGTTGCGAGGAACGAAGCAAAGCAATCTCATTTAGTAACTCGACAAAGTTGCTCATCGTTTTAGTCATGGATTTTAAATTTATAAATAAATATTATTCAGTCATTATATCTTTAATTTCATCAAATAAATCTTTCCATGTTGGATTGATAGATCGAATCAATTTGTTTTTGGCATCTCTTGAACCCGCTTTTATTTGTTTTTCCCGAGCTATAGCATCTTCAATCCATTGAATTGCTCATAATAAACTAATAGGTTTACATCGTATCTGGCTGAAAATGATTTTGGGTATTTTTTGTTTTTATGTTCTAAAATTCTTTGTGGAAGATTTGACGTGACACCAACATAAACTACCGTTTGATATTTATTGGTAATGATATACACAAATCCTGGTTTCATTTTTTTTAGTTTTATTTAGTGACTAGTGATGTAATTGTATTTTACATACTAGATTTACTCTTTTTAGTGAGATTGCTTCGCTATCGCTCGCAATGACTTAAGCCGTCTAGTGTGTCATTGCGAGGAACGAAGCAATCTCATCCAGTAACTCGACTAAGTTGCTCTTCGTTGTGAGCTCAGATTATAAATTCAAATTTTATAAGATTGTAATACTTTTTATTCTAATTCCGGTAAAGCAATCATCCATACAGCCTTTTTCAGAATAACCACAAGTTGAAATGAGTCCGTTGTTTTCGGTTTCAAAATAGGTATTAGTGTTTTTTCTCTTAATTAACCATTCATTTTCGGCTTTAGTGTAAATTTCATCTAATGTTAAAGGACCAGCGGCTATAAAAGAACCATGAGTGTTTATTTCGTTTGCATTTTCGGTCCATTGCCAATCTTCTTCCGGCATATATTCGGGCTTATCTATGTATTCGAAATCTCTTTGAATTACAATTCCATTGGATACCGTTATGGTTGTTTCCCATCTATGATGTATAAAAAAAGAGTTTCCAGTTACTACATACTGATATGAATTATTAGAGGATGCTTTAAAATCTAACCAAGTACTTTTACTCGCTTGAAAATCATTTTGATAGTTTAAATCATCATCGGATGAACAGGAAAAAAATGAAATGCTGATTAGCAAAAGTGTAATAAAATAAAAGGTTTTTTTCATAGTTATTTTTATTTGATGGTTTGTTATTAATTTACTTACGTCAATCTGAATGGAAAAGTATTGTGGAGTTTCCTCATTCTTCGGAATGACAAACTGGGTGGTTTTGGTTTGTGTTAAAGAACGTATTAAAACATTTTTACTCACAATCTTGTCATTCCGAAGAATGAGGAATCTCATCTAGTAACTCGACAAAGTTGCTACTCTTTGTTAGAGTGATTTTATTTAATTAAGAATGAACAAATCTCTGTTTCCTGTACGTTTAATTTATAATCTTTAAAACTGCTTAAGCTTTCTTTGGGCTCGTCTAAAAAATATTCACAAGTAAAGTCGTTTAAAAGTTTATATTTTACTAATGCAGTTGATAATTTTGAATTCATTCTTTCTAAATCAATTTTTTCTAAAAATTTGATTAAGATATTTGTTTCTTCCTTTGATTGAATATTTCGATAATTTGGAATTGATAGTATATAAAATTCTGTGTATTCAAGTTTGCGATTATTCCAACAGTTTTTTATTTCGGCTTCTATTTTCTTTAGATTAGAAAGATCACAGGTTACAACCTTAAAAAGTTTTAATCCACTTGAGTTTCCATAACTTAAATGACGCATTTGATACAATTTGTTATCAATTTTCAATGAATCAGATTTAATGAAATCTTGAGAGTAAATAGTTACTTGTATTAGAAAAAAGGTTACTATATAAATGTGCTTTTTCATTAGATTATTTTTGTTATTTCAAATATATTAAAATATTCTTACAAAATAATTTTGAAAAAGATTTTTTGTAAGTAGTCCTGATAGCAGTGGAAATCCTTTGCTATGGCGCTAGCCAATAGCAAAGATTGCAACGGATAGCAGGAGGGAAGTACTTATGGAAAACAGATCGTTATGCTCCTAAACAAAAAAGACCCGCAAGTTTTCACTTGCAGGTCTTAGTACTTAATTCTATTTACTTGATACTACTTTATCAAATCAAAACTACGTTTTACAGTTTAGCCAGGTCTAAAGCTTGTTTTACTAAGCTTTCCTGAGTGGTTTTGTCTTCGGTGCTCAAAATAGTGGATGCCAAAGGCGAATTAGTATTTACCACTAAATTGTACATTTCCGGCATGTTGCCCATTCCGAACATTCCGCCACCGCCAGTTTGGCTCATTTCTTTCATTCTACGCATAAATTCTGGTTGCGTGATGATAAATGGCGCTGCCTGACTGTCTAAAGATTCTAGCTGAACCGTGTAAGTTTGTTTGTTAATTACGCTTTCAACAGCTGTTTTTAGATTGGTTTGCTCGTCTTCTGATAATTTAGAAATGGTAGTTTCGTCTTTTTTGATCAGGTTATCAATATGATCCGAATCTACACGAACGAAAGTCACATCTTTATTGTCGTTTTCGATTTTTTGAATCAAATGCGAAATAATTGGCGAGTCTAATAGCAATACCTGATATCCTTTTTCTTCGGCTGTTTCAATGTAAGCGTGTTGCGCTTCTTTGTTTCCAGCGTATAGAATAACCAGTTTTCCGTCTTTGTCGGTTTGCGTGTCTTTTAGGTTTTCTTTTAATTCGTCAAGGGTAAAATATTTGTCGTTTACCGTTGGGTACAATACAAAAGCACCTGCTTTTTCATAGAATTTATCTTCCGAAAGCATTCCGTATTCTAGAACAATTTTGATGTCGTTCCATTTTGATTCGAAATCGGCTCTGTTTTCGTTGAACAATGATTTCAATTTATCAGCTACTTTACGAGTAATGTAGTTCGAAATTTTCTTCACTGCGCCATCTGCCTGTAACCCTGAACGGGAAACATTCAAAGGAATATCAGGAGAATCTACCACTCCGCGAAGCATCATCAGGAATTCAGGAACAATTCCTTCTACATTATCAGTAACAAAAACTTGGTTTTGGTACAATTGGATTTTGTCCTTTTGAATTTGCATATCCGAACCTAATTTTGGGAAATACAAAATTCCAGTCAGGTTGAACGGATAATCTACATTC
>NCET01000208.1 GCA_002280815.1 Flavobacteriales bacterium 32-34-25
CCAAATCAGAAAATTTCATACACACACAACTGGCCATCTGATGAATTAGTTGGAAATGTAGCTACCAAAGATCTTCTGGTATGGTCAGGAGTTAGTATCTTCCATGATAACTCGGATTTGAACTCCTCCAGTTATTGCTGGAGATAGATTCACAAAGGTATCATTAGCTCTATCATACTTTGCTAAACCAGCATAGGTTCCAACCCACATTGTACCTTGACTATCTTCTTGTATACCATAAATAACAGGACTTGCAATATGTCCTGGTTTCTTCTTATCGGAAGCATAATGTTTGAACGTTTTGGTATGAGGATCATATCTATCAAGACCATCTTTTGATCCAATCCATACAAAACCAAGCTTATCACAATAAAGTGAACGAATTCTTCTACCATCAATGCTGTTTTTATTATTGAAATAGGAATATCTTTTGCCTTGGGGAGTGTATTCTATAATTGTACCCCCCATTTCTTCTGAACCTATCCAAAGCCTACCGCTTTTATCTCTACAGATAGCTCTAACTTCACTACTAATTAATCCTTTTCCGGGGCTATCTTCATGATAATAATTAAAAGGTTTAACATTTAAACTCGCATGATTTACTCCACCTCTTCGAGTACCTATCCATAGTTTATTTTCATCATCGATATAACTCGTAAAAATAGATGTATCATTGATTGAAAATGGATCATTATAATTGACCTTATAAAGAACTTCTTTACCCGTTTTTTTATCTAATTGCACTAAGCCTGATTCACTTGACGTAAATTTATATTTATCGTTTTCAGTTGCTTTTGACTTTGCAATACGTTTAAGGATGTAAGGAGCTACATTTTTTGTAGAAAAGCGTTTAAAATTTTCATATTCATAACTGTATTTGTACAAACAATCAGGCTCTCCAGTTTTTATCCAGATATTTTGTAATGAATCTGTAACAATTGCATCTATCATATTATCAGCAAAAGCTGTGGGATCATTATCATTTGCTCTGAAAACTTTAAAGGAATATCCATCATACCTACACGCACCACACCATGTTCCAAACCACATAAAACCATACCTATCCTTTGCAATAGAATGTATTGAATTTTGAGGCAGCCCATCATTCACCGTTAAATGATTAAATTTTAAAACATTGTTCTGACCTTGCAGTTTAAATCCCGAAAGCTGAATCAATAAAAAGAATGCAATTAAAGTTTTAGTATTGAAAGTAGGCATTGGGTTAGATGTTAATTCTTAATTTGGTATTTGAACAGTCTTTATTTCTTATTAATTAGAGATCATTAGTAAGTACAAAAAGAATTAAATAGGATTACAACAGTCAAAGATACAAAAGAAGCTAAATTTTGTTGCAAGTCCACTGCTCCTTTTGCATTGGCATTAGACAAAATAGGATTAGCCGGATTACTTTCAAAAGGTCCCCAAATATTTGAGCTTCTTCCAATAGTTACTCCATGACCATATTCTGTTCCTCCCTCAGCAATCAGCAAATAATAGAATCCGTCTTTTTTATAAATATGAGGCCCTTCAGGATTTTTATTACCCGTTCCTCTCCAAATCGTGATAGGTTCTGAAAGTAATTCTCCCGTTTTAATATCTATTTCTGACATTACAATACCGTTTTGTATCGGTTCCCAATTTTGAGCAGAAGTGATATACACATTTCCATTATCGTCAAAAAATAAACTTGGATCGATTCCCGGAGTTTTTATCCAAACAGGATTAGACCATGGACCAGCAGGATTTTTGGCAGTAACATAAAAATTACCCTTATCAGAAATATTTGTCGTAGTCATATAAAACACGCCTTCTTGAAAACGAATTGTAGGCGCAAAAATCCCCAAGGTTGTTTGGGCATTCGCCAAAGGCAATTGTTCTTCCCGATCTAAAACATAGCCAATTTGTTTCCAGTTGACCAGATTTTTACCATGAAAAATCAAAACTCTGAAAAATCCCCAAAGCTACTATTGACCATATAAAAATCATCTCCCGCTTTACAAATACTTGGATCATGAAAAAACCCCAGTAAAACGGGGTTTTTATAATTTAATTGAGCAAAAAAATGAGATTTTAAAAAAGAGCAATAACGCAATAAATTGAACCTTTTTTCGAAACCATTTTTAATTGTGAATAGCCATATAATTAAGCTTTTCTTGTTTTTTCACGCTCCTGAGCATCAATTACAGCTACAGCAGTCATGTTTACAATTTCGTTCACACTTGCACCCAGTTGAAGAATATGAACCGACTCGCTTAATCCCATCATAATAGGCCCAATTGATTCCGATTGATTTAATTCCTTCATCAGTTTATAAGTAATATTAGCTGATTCTAAATTTGGAAAAACTAGCGTATTTACTTTTTTACCTGCTAATTTTGAAAAAGGAAAAGTCTTTTGCAATAATTCAGTATTTAGGGCAAAATCAGTTTGAATGTCTCCATCTACAACTAATTCTGGATTGTTTTCATGCAAAATACTTACTGCTTTTCTAACCTTAGCGGCATTAGGATGTGTTGATGAACCAAAATTAGAATACGAAAGCATCGCAATAACAGAATCAAAACCAAAAGTAGTTGCAACATTTGCTGTCATTTGGGCAATATCGGCTAATTCTTCGGCGGTTGGATCGATATTAATTGCTGTATCGGCTAAAAACATTGGACCTCTTTCTGTTGCCAAAATATTAACTGTAGCCACTTTTTTCACATTAGCAGCTCTTCCGATAACTTCAAAAATAGGTTTTACCACCGTTGGATACGCTCTGGTGTAACCCGAAATCATTCCGTCAGCGTCACCTTCCAGAACCATCATCGCACCATAATAGTTACGCTCTCTCATTTTTGACTGAGAACTGTATAAAGTAGCTCCGCTTCTTTTTCTTTTTTCCCAATATTTCTCTGCATATTGGGTTCTTTTATCCTTAGATTCAGCATCTTTGGAATCAATAATCACAACATCGACATTAAAATCCAACTCTTTTTTAAGTTCCACAATAGTTTCTTTATTCCCTAACAAAATAGGTATAGCAATACCTTCTTCAAAAACAATTTGGGCTGCTTTTAAAACATCGAGTTGATCCGCTTCGGCGAATACAATCTTTTTAGGATTTGTTTTAGCTCTATTGTGAAGCATACGAACAACTTTATTATCATTACCTGAACGCAACAATAATTCTTCTTTATAATTATCCCAATCTTCAATAGCTATTCGGGCAACACCTGAATTCATTGCTGCTTTGGCAACAGCCGGAGGAACTGAATAAATCAATCTTGGATCAAAAGGTTTAGGGATGATATAATCTCTACCAAAAGCCAGACGCGTTTCGCCATAAGCAATATTTACCTGCTCAGGAACGGATTCTTTTGCTAATTCGGCTAAAGCTTTAACGGCTGCCATTTTCATCGCTTCGTTAATTTTAGTTGCTCTAACATCCAATGCACCTCTAAAAATATAAGGGAATCCCAAAACATTATTCACCTGATTAGGATGATCTGAACGGCCTGTAGCCATGATAATATCTTTTCTGGTTTGCACCGCTAATTCATAGCCTATCTCAGGATCCGGATTTGCCATTGCAAAAACAATTGGATCTTTTGCCATAGTCAGCAACATCTCAGCATCGACAACATCAGCAATAGATAATCCGATGAAAACATCGGCATCAACCATCGCTTCTTCCAGAGTATCAATCTTTCTGTCTGACGCAAATTCTAATTTCTCACCGGATAAATTTTCTCTGTCACTTCTAATTACCCCTTTACTGTCTAACATCACAATGTTCTCAGCACGGGCACCAAAAGCCTTATATAATTTAGTACAAGAAACAGCCGCAGCTCCCGCTCCACTTACTACAATACGTACTTCTTCTATTTTTTTATTGGTAATTTCCAAGGCATTCAACAAGGCTGCCGCCGATATAATGGCAGTTCCATGCTGATCGTCATGCATCACCGGAATATCCAATTCTTCTTTAAGCCTTCTTTCGATTTCAAATGCTTCAGGCGCTTTAATATCTTCCAGATTAATTCCTCCAAAAGTAGGCGCCATGATTTTTACCGTTTCAATGAATTTATCTACATCTTTGGTATCCAATTCAATGTCGATACTGTCAATGTCTGCAAAAATTTTAAACAATAACGACTTTCCTTCCATTACGGGTTTAGAAGCTTCGGGACCAATATCTCCCAATCCTAAAACCGCAGTTCCATTGGATATTACCGCTACCAGATTTCCTTTGGCAGTATATTTATAGACATTATTAACATCCCTGGCAATTTCCAAACAAGGCTCAGCTACTCCCGGAGAATAAGCTAATCCTAAATCACGTTGTGTGGCATAAGGTTTTGTAGGTACTATTTTTATTTTTCCAGGTTGTGGCTCTGAATGATATAGTAAGGCGTCTCTTTTCAATTTTTCTTTACTCATAAATTCAATTATAAAATTTAATAAATTGTAATTCTAATTTGTTTTTTGATTGTGTAGTAATTATTAATCTGTATAAAAATAACTATTTTAAAAATGCCTCCCAACATTTAAAAAAATAGTTTGTCAATTTATAATAATACCGGTTCTAATGTTGGTCCTGAAGCTACTAAACGTCTTCCTTCTTCGGTATCCGTGTAACGTTCAAAATTCTCAATGTAACGAGAAGCTAAATTTCTTGCTTTTTCCTCCCATTCATTTACATCTGCGTAGCTATCTCTTGGATCCAAAATTCCTTCACTTACATCTGTTAAAGAAGTAGGTACCGTTAAATTTAAAAAAGGTATTTTTCTGGTGGCTACCTCATTAATTTCACCATTGATGATGGCATCAATAATAGCTCTGGTATTTTTAAGCGAAATTCTTTTTCCTGTTCCATTCCAACCTGTATTCACCAAATAGGCTTTTGCGCCATGCTCTTTCATTTTACTGATAAGCGTTTGAGAATATTGTGTAGGATGTAAGGTCAAAAATGCTTCTCCAAAAGCGGGTGAAAACGACGGAACCGGTTCAGTAATTCCTCTCTCAGTCCCTGCTAATTTAGAAGTATATCCACATAAAAAATGATATTGCGCCTGATCTTCATCTAAAATAGAAACCGGAGGTAAAACCCCAAAAGCATCTGCCGAAAGATAAATAATTTTATTGGCATGTCCGGCTTTTGA
>NCET01000209.1:0-6346 GCA_002280815.1 Flavobacteriales bacterium 32-34-25
TGCCAATTTGCTAAAAATTGCCTTGCAATACACTCAGGATTTTGATGGTTTAGTGATTGCTTTTGCCCAGGATGAAAAAATAAAAGGAAATGGTGTTGCTAATGAAGGTATTGTTTCTACTCGATTAGGACTGAAAGGAATTCCGAATTTAGCGGAAGAATTACAAATAGCCCGCAACTTATTCTTACTCGAATATACAGGTGGAAAAATGCACATTCCAACTATTTCTACAGCAAAATCGGTCGCTTTAATCAAAGAAGCCAAGGCCAAAGGATTGCAAGTAAGTTGTAGCGTGAGCGTACATCATCTAACATTAACCGATGAAAAACTGGATAATTTTGATACCAGATATAAAGTTGCTCCACCATTAAGAACCGAAGAAGACAGACAGGCTTTATTAGCCGGAATTCTGGATAATACGATTGACACAATTAGCAGCGACCATAATCCAATGGATATTGAACACAAAAAGATGGAATTTGATATGGCAAAAAATGGAACTATTGGTTTAGAAAGTGCTTTTGGTGCTTTGACGAACGTATTGCCTTTAGAAAAAGTAATCGAAAAATTAACTTCTGGAAAAAAGGTTTTCAATATTGAAAGTTCTCCAATAAAAGAAGGTTCGAAAGCTAATATCAGCTTATTCAATCCTGAAGTAGAAAGCACTTTTACAAAAGCAGCTATTTTATCGAAATCTAAAAACTCAGCTTTTTTAGGAATGGAATTAAAAGGAAAAGCATACGGAATTGTAAACCAAGGAAAATTAATTTTAGCATAAAAAATGAACAATACAATTGAAGAAGGAAAAACAGCCGCAATAACCAGTTATATTTTAGGAATTGGCGTTTTTATTGCGATGTCTATGAATGCAGAAGATAAGAATCCTTATGCCTCTTTTCACATTCGTCAGGGACTAGGCATTACGTTAACATTTATTTCTTTGGGCTTAATTATCAGTAATTTTGATAGTATGATGATATCGGCTCCTATGTGGATTTGCGTTTCAGTACTTTGGTCCTATGGTATTTTTAGCGCTATAAAAGGCGAAACTAAACCAATGCCGCTTGTTGGAAATTTATATCAAAAATGGTTTAAAAGCATCTCTTAAAAATCCCAAAAAACAAATTCAAAATTCCAAAACTGATCACTAATCCCGAAATTTCGGGACTGAACACTGAACACTTACTATGAATCTATCCCTAGAATACCTCATCAGAGAACCCAAAATAAAATTAGACAAAAATCCTTTATTGCTATTATTACATGGTTATGGCAGCAATGAAGCCGATTTATTCTCATTTGCATCTGAATTACCCGAAGAATATTATGTTATTTCAGCTCGCGCTCCTTATGAAAACAAATTCTCTGACCACGAACAAGCCAAATTATCAAGAGATTTAATCGCTCAATTTATTGAAGAATTAATTGCTAATTACCCAATTGATAAAAAGCAAGTTACTTTATTAGGCTTTAGCCAAGGTGCCATTTTGAGTCAAGCGATTGCGCTTTCGCATCCTGACAAAGTGCAAAAAGTAATTGCATTGAGCGGCTATATTAGCGAACCTATATTTGAAGAAAATTACAAAAACAATGACTTTTCAAATTTGCAAATATTTGCTGCACACGGAACAGTCGATCAGGTAATTCCAGTAGAATGGGCACGAAAAACCAAATCCTTTTTAACTAATCTAGGAATTGAATCGGTTTATAACGAATATCCAATTGGTCACGGAGTTTCACCTCAGGTTTTTAATGATTTTAGCAACTGGTTGAAACAATAATAAAAATTTCAATATAAAAAAATCCCGTCTGGTTCTAAAAAACGAGACGGGATTTTTTATATCAACAAGAAACTCTTTATGGTTTAGCAGTATGATGATCTTTATCAAGATGCAATCTTAATCTTCCTGGAGAAGTATAATCAGGTTCTCCCGTAGCTGCAAAAGCAGGAATACCTTTTGTTTCAGTTTCATTTATCACTGTAAAAGGATTGTCTTCAACAGGATCAAAAGGGAAATATTTACTTAAACCAGAATTAATTCCAGCAGGTTTAGTAATTTCAAATTTGGTAACATAACCATCTCCATCATCATCAATATCTAAATAATTAGGGATTCCATCCTCATCAGAATCCTCAAGAGGATTATTAGTTGTAGCAACTGCTCTCAAATATCCATCTCCATTAAGATCTTCAAGATAAGAAGGAATTCCGTCATTATCTGAATCCGATCTCTTGATAGCATATAATTTAAAACTAAAAACTAATGGAGAATAACTTGGAATAGAACCTTGTCCTCTATTATAATAAGCCAATCCAGAAGGTAAGAACATTACTCCTGCCCCAAAATTATTATATCTTAATGTTCCATCTCCTGCTTCGGTAGGATTGTCTCCCGTTTTAAACTCAGGAAAAACTTCACTCCAACCAACAACAACATTACTTAAATCAAAAAAATCTTCTGGATATGTTAGTTTTTCAAATTGACTGGCTAAAAGTTCGGATGGTACTGCTGGTATTTCTGGATCAGTAGCCGTAGCAGGCACAGCTGGTTTAGCCACAGTGTAGTATAAATAATCGCCTTTGTAAGATGCTAAAACCTCATCAACATTACATGGTGAATCTCCTGTTCCTTCTCTTAAAACTAAATAGTAAAGTTCGTATGTTATTTCATGTAATTCAACAGTCTTTTTAATCAACTTTGGAAAAGTATCACTGTTTAAATAAGACATGATAGATCTTTGATTAACAGGATCTGTAATTTTAGAAAATACCACATCCTGATCTCTTGTCTCTCCAGGAGCATTAGTATGCACAAAAGTATAAGTATCCAAATATTCTTCAATAGTTTCTTTATCTTTTTCGAATTGTTCTCCAAAGTCTCTAAGAGGTTCGGTTTCAATAGAATTATCGTCTTTCGAACATGAAAATAAAGAGAGGCATGCAATTATTAAAATAAAATAATACTTAAATTTGTTCATTATAGCTGAATTTTAAGTGCGCAAGATACAATATTGATTTATTTTTGTAAACTATTTAACTCTGATTTTACAATTTTTATGCGAATAGATAAATAT
Organism: Flavobacteriales bacterium 32-34-25; assembly: GCA_002280815.1. Taxonomy (GTDB): domain Bacteria; phylum Bacteroidota; class Bacteroidia; order Flavobacteriales; family Flavobacteriaceae; genus Flavobacterium. Next base: position 3,076 of record NCET01000209.1, read on the forward strand.
TTATGGTGTGTCCGATATTACAAGACTCGAAATATGGTGACCGAAGCCTGCAAAAAAAATCATGTCACAGTAAACGGTATCGTAGCCAAGCCATCCAAAGAAGTTTTTCCAACGGATAAAATCACTTTTAGAAAAGACCAAATTACCCAAATTATTACGGTATTAGACATTCCCGAAAATCGTGTGGGTGCTAAACTAGTTGATATTTACAGGAGAAATGACACTCCTGCCGAAGTGTATCAGCATTTGGAATTATTAAAACTATCCAAAGAACATTATCGAAAAAATGGAACGGGACGACCTACCAAAAAAGACCGAAGAGATATTGATGAATTTGGAAACGAAATTCACGAAGACGAAGAAGATTAAAATTTCAAATCACAAACTCCAAATTCCAAAAAAATCAGAATAAAAATCAAAGCTGTAAATACACTTCTAAATTGGGATTTGGGATTTTCTTATTGGAATTTAATTTAGTTATATTAGCAAAAAAAATAAATCATGAGCAAAAATATCATCCTAACAAACCAAGAAATCAAACACAAAACGAAACGTATTGCTTACCAAATCTACGAAACCTTTATAGACGAAGAAGAAGTAGTACTTGCTGGAATTGCTACGAATGGTTATGTATTTGCCGAAAAAATTGCTCAGGAATTGAAAACCATTTCGAGTTTGAAGATTATATTATGCGAAGTTCACATTGACAAACAAAATCCAAAATTGAATATACAAACCTCTATTCCTTCTGAAGAATATGCCAATAAAGGTTTGATTCTTATTGATGATGTATTGAATTCAGGCACAACCTTAATTTATGCGGTAAAACACTTTTTAGATGTGCCCTTAAAAAAATTCAAAACAGCGGTCTTAGTCGATCGAAATCATAAAAAATATCCTGTAAAAGCCGATTTTAAAGGAATCTCTCTTTCTACATCTTTATTAGAACATGTAAAAGTAGAATTTGACCAAGATAATAATAGTTATGCCTGGTTAAGCTAAAATAGCTAAAATATCTTCTACGGTCTGCGCAATCGTTTTTTGATCAACAGTAACGGTATGCTGCGCTTGATTGTAATAATAACTTCTTTCAAATAAATGGGTAGCAATAAACTCTTTCATCTCGACATCATTTTTGTTTGCGATAAGGGGTCTATTGCTCTTATTTAAGGACAATCTATCCACTAAGGTTTCTATAGACGCTTTTAAGTAAATAGAAAACACATCTTCTCCTTTTAATAATTCATGATTATTGGCATAACAGGGAGTTCCTCCGCCTAAACCAATTATAATAGGGTCGGTAAAATTCAATAATTCTACAAAACATTCGTGTTCTAATTTTCTAAAATGGATTTCTCCTTTTTCAGCAAATATCGTTTTGATGGTCATTTTTACCTTTTTTTCGATAAATTCATCCAAATCGATAAAAGGAATTTCAATCTTTTTTGACAATTCTTTGGCAATAGTTGACTTTCCACAACCCATATAACCTAACAGTATAATTTTCTTCATAGAATAAAACCCTATAAACTAAGGTGTTAAAATTTATTATTAAAAAAAGACAAATTTATAATAAAATAGCTTGGAAATAATAAAAAAAACGCCTTATATTTGCACCCGCAATCAGGGAACGATGCAAGACTCGATAGCTCAGTTGGTAGAGCACATCACTTTTAATGATGGGGTCCTGGGTTCGAGCCCCAGTCGGGTCACAAATTAAGTGATTCACTTGAAAACGTTCTCTGATGCATTTGACTCGATAGCTCAGTTGGTAGAGCACATCACTTTTAATGATGGGGTCCTGGGTTCGAGCCCCAGTCGGGTCACAAAAGGTTAAGTAAATATTTTACTTAACCTTTTTTACTTTTAGGCTATGTGGAGAAACGGTAGACTCGCCATCTTGAGGGGGTGGTGCTCGCAAGGGCGTGAGGGTTCAAATCCCTCCATAGTCACTTTAAAAGGATAGAACTTTAATAGAGTTTCTATCCTTTTTTATTTTAAATTCTTCTCATAATTCTTATATTTATTTTCCGAAAAAACAGCAAGCAATATTTTCGAATATAATCTATACAGATCTTCCATAACTTACACTCACTAATGAAAGAAATGCAAACAAATCAAAATGGTTGTACGGTTCAGATTTGTAACACCGATTACATTAATCAATCTACAGGTTCACCCATGTACAATATTTTTCTTTTGGAAGGAAACGGAAAAGTAAGTATAGATTTAGTAGAGTATCCTTTTGATGGTAGCATCATATTATTCGCCACTCCATATCAGATTATTAATTTTAATACAGTACAGCCTCTTAAAACAAAAAAACTTCAGTTTCATGGCGATTTCTATTGCATAGAATACCACAAAAAAGAAGTAGCTTGTAATGGTTTGTTATTTAACAACATATACCAACAACCTTTTATAAACCTTGAAACGGCCGATTATATTGAGATCGATACTATTTTAGAAAAACTAATTATCGAAATAGAGAACAGCAGCAGCTATTCAACAGCAGTTGTAAAGGCCTATTTACAATTGATTCTTGCCTTATCTAGCAAAATCAAATCAAACGATACAATCACGCCTGAAGAAAAGAATACTTATCATCCTTTGATGAATTTTAAAATATTGCTGGAAAATAATTTTCGCATCGAAAGACAACCTTCTTTTTATGCTGCCCAAATGGGAATTTCACCTAATAATTTTTCCAAAATCTGCAAACAGCAGTTTTTTAAAACACCTTCTACACTTATTCACGAAAGAGTTATATTGGAATCCAAAAAACTCATTCATCTTACTTATAAAAGCATGAAAGAGATTGCTGCTGAATTACATTTTGACGACGAAAATTACTTTAGTCGTTATTTTAAAAAACATACCGGAATTACACCTACTGCTTTTCGGGAAAATGTAGGAATATCTATTGTAGCAGATTTGTCTAGGAAATAGCCACTTTTGTCCATTGTAAGCAAAATAAAGTGAAAGTAATTTTGTCTAAAATCATTTAAACAAAAAACAGATGAACATTTTAGCAAGCTTAGCAAAATTACAGAGTCAATTTTTTAACTTTATGCGAATTGCCATTTTTATTGTAATGGTATGGATTGGCGGACTTAAAGCTTTTCAATATGAAGCAGACGGAATTGTGCCTTTTGTAGCCAATAGTCCATTGATGAGTTTCTTTTACAATAATCCAGATGAATACAAAGACCATAAGAATAAAGAAGGTGAAATGATTCAGAAGAATATCGAATGGCATGCTCAAAATGGC
>NCET01000209.1:6426-8921 GCA_002280815.1 Flavobacteriales bacterium 32-34-25
CTAACATTTTTAATCACTACTCCTGAAACCTGGGTTCCTAATCTAGGAGGCGATATGCCAACACCTCAGTATGGCTTCCCATATCTATCAGCTGCAGGTCGTTTAGTTATAAAAGACATCATTATGATGGCAGGAGGATTACTTGTAGCTTCCGACAATGCTAAAAACCTTTTAAAGAATTAAATCAGATATTTTCTCTTATTTTTTTACTTAATTTTCAAATTATATCTTCATAAAAGAATGTTTTTTTTATTTATATTTAATCTAAATAAATTGCTTTGAAAAGATTTAAAAATTATATTTGCCAATATTTCAAACAATCTATTTAAATCTAATTTTATGAAATCAAACTTTTTTAAAACAATAATCGTAGCGTTATTATTACTGGTTGCAACACCTTCCCTATTTGCTCACGCCTTATGGATTGAAACAAAAGCTACAGGAACAAAAGGAAAACCTCAAGAAATTTCAGTGTATTTTGGTGAATTCTCAGATAATGACATTACAAAAGCAGATAAGTGGTTTTCTGATTTAAAAGATTTTACGTTAGTAGTAGTTAGTCCTTCTAAAAAAGAAATTCAATTAAAATCTACTGCTTTAGAAAACAAATACCAAGCGTTTTTTACTCCTGATGAAGAAGGAGTTTATACCGTAGTAATGCAACATACTGTAAAAGATGTTTACGGCACTATGGTTTTAGATTACAATTCTAGCGCAAACATTGTGGTAGGAAATAAAACAACTGGAAACTTAGCTGCTAATAATTCAAATAAAATAAGTGCTTTTACTGAAAACGCAGCTTCCTTAACAAAAGATACAAAAGTTACTTCGGTTGCTCTTTATAACAATGCAATAGCCAAAGAGCAAAAAGTAAAAGTAATTGCTCCAAATGGTTGGGAAAAAGAATTATGGACAAATGAAAATGGTGAATTTTCGTTTACACCAATTTGGTCTGGAAATTATATGATCGAATTTTCGCAAACAGAAAAAGCTGCGGGAGAACACAACGGAAAACAATACAATGAGATCTGGAAAATGGCAACTTACCAACTCAACGTTAAATAATAACATTCTCTTTAACTACAAAAAAGGTCTTTAATCCGTGATTAAAGACCTTTTTTTATTGAATTATTCTTGCTTTTTGGCTGCTTTTTCAGCTTTTATTTTTTTAGTATAATCATTATACATTTGGCGCCAATTACGACCGTGATTATTCAAATACTGTTCGGCTTGTGTTTTATAAATCTCGAAAATAGCCGATATCTGTTTCATACTTTTATAATCCACAGCTTGTTCACGCGCTTGTTCTAATAATTTCTGGATTTCAGCCGTTTCAGCAGCTGTCATTTGAGGAACAATTGCCTGATAACCTTTCATAGTAAAAGCTACTTTTCCAATGGTATATTTGTCCAAAACTAAAGCTACTTGTTCTTCGCTCAAGTCTTTTCGCAATCCCGACATCAAATCTTGATGGATTGTTGAAGGCATAGCCGAATCGGCAATAATTTGTCGATGAAGCTCTGAAAGTGGTTTTCCGTCTAGCGGATTGATTCCAGCAGGAACTGTTGAAAACGGATGCGAATTGTGCCAATCTTTTATAGCAGTAAGATGTGTAGCAACTACCTGAACTACTCTATTTTCTTTGTTATTGTCTTTCAACTCTAATGTACTAATCCATTCCTTAGCTTTTTTAAGTTCTTCCTCTGTAGGCTTAACCGATTGAGCTTTCAAAAATGAACCCAGAATCATAAATCCAACCAGAAGTACTACTTTAATGTTTTTTGTTATCATAAAATGCAATCTTAAGTTTAGCTATCCCTTTGTTAGACAGCAATTATTAATAGGTTTTAAAAATACAATTTTCTTTAGTATCAAAAAACAAGCCAAAACCATGCTTTCTAAATTATTACAATTAAATCCAATAATTAACAATCAAAATACTTTTCAATTTCATACTTTTAACAACCCTTTTATTTAATTTAAAAAACTACTTATGAAAAACCTACTCTTATTTTCTTTCCTATTCTTATCAGCTCTTGGTTGGAGTCAAACTGCCGAAGACTATTTTGACCAAGCAATGAAAAAATCAGATGCCGGAAATGCTCAAGGCGCAATAGCCGATTATAACAAGGCCATAAAAATGAAACCTGATTTTGTTGTTGCGTATTTAAACAGAGGTATGCAAAAAATAAAGACAAATGATCTTCAAGGCGCTTTAGCAGACGTCAATAAAACCATAGAAATGCATGATGACAACACTTATGCTTATACAACCAGAGCCAACATTCATTATAAACTTAAGGATTACAAATCGGCTTTGAACGACTGCAATGTTGCTATCAAATTTAATTCTGGAGATTACATCACTTATAATTTAAGAGGATTATCCAATATCCATTTAGAAGACAAGAAAAGTGCTTGTGCCGATTTTGCAAAAGCAGCACAACTTGGAAGTCAAAGTGCTGCTAAAAATTTAAAAATGTTTTGCAAATAAG
>NCET01000210.1 GCA_002280815.1 Flavobacteriales bacterium 32-34-25
AGTTTGTTTACTGGTCAGGGAAAATTACAATATCCTTTAAAACAATATCGAGTTGAAATAAACGGAAATCTACTCCGAGTATACAACTAAAGAAAAAAAGCCTGAAAATTTTAGAATTTTCAGGCTTTTTAAATATAAAACTTCAAATTAAAACTTCAATGTTAGTCCCGCTAAGAAATTAGCACCGGCTTGCGGATAATAATAAACATAACCTCCACCATAATCAGCTCCATCCGAAACATAATGTCTATTTGCAATATTATTTGCCAATATACTTATTGTAATTGATCTAAAAACGCTTTTAGGAAAAATAGTGTAAGTAGCATTAAAATCGTTTACAAAATAATCATTCAACTTTCCTTGTCCGTCATTGATATTGTTCAAATATTGACTTCCCACAAATTTAGACAACAGGTTCAATTGCAAATTTGCTAAAGGAGAAAACAAAAGACTGTTAGCTGCAATTAATTTAGGAGAAAAAGCAATATTAGTATTCCCTAAATTAGCCGTACCGCTTCCGTTATCCAATACAAAATCAATATTTTTATTGTCACTCAAGGTAAAATTAGGTCGGATTGCCCATTTTTTATCCAATTGAAAACTGGCATCAACCTCTAATCCTAAGCGATAACTTTCACCCACATTAGTTCGAACTGGATTTCCTACATCATCCAACTCACCTGTTAAAACCAACTGGTCTTTGTATTTCATGTAATAACCATTGATATTTATCTGTGTTTTTGGAGATACAAATCGCCAACCCAATTCAAAATCATCCATTCTTTCCGGTTTCACATTTCCGCCTTCATAATCTGTTCGGTTTGGTTCCCGATTAGCTCTGGCATAAGACACATAAACAGCATTTTTATTGCTTAGCGTAAAATTCAAACCCGCTTTAGGATTAAAGAAATTAAAATTATCATTTACCAATCCTGTTTCTGCGCTATTGGCCTGATAGTTTACATTTCTATACTGTGCATCAACATAAACATTGACAAAATTTCCAATTTGATAATTGATTTTTGCAAAAACATTTCCATCCGTTTTTGAAGCAAAGTCGTCATAATAGCGATCTCCTAATTCGCTTTGAGAAGCAAATCGTGCCCAAATTACCTTTCCAAAATGATCGCCTTCATATTTATTCCAGCCTCCGCCTAAAATAACATCCAGCATTTCATTTTTATAATTTGCCGAAAAAGTAGTCCCGTAAAAATCATTATCCAACCATTTTTGACGCACTAAATCAGTTGTAACCTCTGATCCTACAGGATTTAAACCATAATCCCCAAAATCTGCATCTTCTTTGTAATTCTCGTAGTAACCTTTTCCTTTGGTATAGTGAAAAGCCAAATTGGTATTCCAGTTAGAGGACAATTTTTCATTCCAATGCAACTGATAGTGGTCTTGTTGGTAATTATCGGTTTCGTTGTCATAAAAACGGGTATTACCCGATTCGTCTGTATAAATTCCACCAAAATTAAAAGTTCTGTCTGAAGCCAAAGTAGCAGCATCAATTCCGTTCCAGGCTTGGTAAGTTTTTTCAGTTCCTCCAAAAACTAAGGCTTTGACCAAAGTAGTTTTGCCCACATAAGTTCCCTGCAAAAAATACGATTTTAAATCCGAACTCCCTCTATCAACATAACCATCTGATTTTAAAGCCGACAAACGTCCGGCTAATTCAAAATGATCGTTCATTAAACCTGAACTAAATTTTACCGTATGCTTTCTGGTATTAAAACTTCCAAAAGAATTCGAAATTTCGCCGCTGCTCTTTTTGGAATAAGCATCGGTTAATAAGTTCAAACTTGCACCAAAAGCCCCCGATCCATTAGTCGAAGTTCCTACTCCACGTTGTAATTGCATGCTCTCTACCGAAGAGGCAAAATCAGGCATGTTTACCCAAAAAGTTCCGTGACTTTCTGAATCATTATAAGGAATTCCGTTAACCGTAATATTCACACGGGTAGCATCACTACCACGGACACGAATTCCGGCATAACCAATTCCATTTCCTGCGTAAGATGTAGCAACCACCGAAGGCAAATAATTCATCAAAGCTGGAATATCCTGACCTAAATTGCGAGGAGCAATTTCTTTTTTGTCCAAATTAGAAAAACTTACTGGTGTTTTTCGAAATTAATACTTCATCCAGTTGATTGAACTTAGTAGTATCTTTTACTTGAGAAAAGGAGATTAAAGAGAATAGAGAAAAGAAAAAAGACATCAAAAATTTTGAGCTTTGTGTCTTTGCGCCTTTGTGGCAAGAAAAAATAGTATTCATCCGTAATTGTTTTACGAATAAAAGGGGGAATTATTCTTTTTGTTTAATTAAAAATAGATTTGTTCAACTAATAAACCAATAGCTCTTGCCATTAATTTATTGTGTTTTCCCTTAGCAACATTACTTGCTCAGGTTCGTTGGGTATGATCTCAGCTCGTTATTTAGAGCACCCCTTTGAGACGGTGCAAATGTAGTGTTAAAAAACAAATTCCAAAAATTAAATTCCAAATTCCAAAAAACTAACTTCAAGTAGTTTTCAATTTAAAATTGGAATTTAATCTAGATTAGGTTTCCTGCGAGACTGCTTAATTTCAGAAATATTCTTCTTATCCTTAATTCTCTTTTTAATCACCGATTTTGGAATCTTGGTAACCTTTCTGATTTTAGGAACAAAGAGTCCTTTTTTAATCAGTTCCAGAAATCGCTTGGTAACAATTTCTTTATTTTTAAGTTGGCTTCTGTCTTCATCACAATTTAGAATCAAAACCAAATCAGTAGTCAATCTTGAAGAAAGATTGTTTTCTAACAAAGCTTTTTCTTCTTCAGACAAAGCTTGAGAATTTTTCAAATCAAAAGTCAATACCACCTTAGACGAAACTTTATTCACGTTTTGCCCTCCAGCGCCACTGCTTCGCACGGCTTTATACTGTAATTCTGATATGATTTTTTGAATTTCCATTTTTTATTTTGGCTGATGTGCTTCTTTCAACAAATCATTTACTGTTTTTACTGGATTAAAAGTGATTAAAGGCACTTCAACAAAAACAGTCAACCAATTTGCCATTGCTCCATTCCACAAACCAGGCAGCTCATAGCTTTTAATATCTTTTCCTAAATGATTTTTCTCTACTATAAAACCACTATTTTCATCTACAAATTCATGCAAATCAAACTTTTCGTTTTTGTAATTTTTAGTCGCACAAACTAAATCCACAGGATTAAAATGAGTAGCATTTGCCATAATTTTAGCCTGCTTTTTATTGTTTAAATCTACTTGCGAAGATTCTACAATTTGCAATGAAATTTCTTTTTCAGCATTTTTTACCCAAAAAGGACCTCCACCAGGTTCGCCTTCATTTTTCACCATTCCGCATACTCTAATCGGACGATTTAAAATAGCTTTCAGTACTTTTATCTTGTTTTCAAAAGTGTATAAATCAAAATCTGCTTTGATTTCCATATTCAATTTTTCTTTCAAGAAATCTTTAATATCTTCTATTTGATTATTCTCGACCGTATAAAGATCAATCAAATTCAAACAGGCAAATATTTGTTGTTGCAATTCTAACAAAATCCCCGCTAACGCTTTTTTATAAAGAGCTATGGTATCATTATTATGAAGAATTACATTATCAATATTTTTTACAAAAATAATATCAGCATCTAATCGATTTAGATTTCCTATCAATGCACCATGACCTCCCGGTCTAAAAAGCAATTTTCCGTCCTCAGTTCTAAAAGCCTTATCGTTCATGTTCACCGCAATAGTATCGGTGCTTTTATCCTGATAGGAATAACTTACTTCAATACTGGTATGGGTTTCTTTTTCTACCTTATCTTTTACATTACTTATAATTTGCTCAAACTGTTCCTGATGCGATTCAGAAACTGTAAAGTGCAAATACGACTGATTATTGGTTGTTGAATAATAACCACATTCATACAAATGTTCTTCAATAGGTGTTGCAATGGTAGTTGCATATTTATGAAATGGTAAAATCCCTTTTGGCTTAGAAGCAAAATTAAAATACGCTGAATCCAGCATGATTTTTATAAAATAATAATTTTTAAAATCACGAGACAAGGAATCAAAATCAGGAAATTCTTCTTTTAATTTTTTATAAATACTATCAAAAAAAGGCAGTTTCTCCATTCCTACAATAAAAACAGGTAATTTAGTGTCCTTTTTTCTATTGATATAAGCATTGATACTTTCTTTCTCAATATTAAATTCATTCAAAAAAACGGTTAAGAACTTAAACATTCTACTCGCTGCACCTGAGGCTGGAACGAACTTTAATAATTTCAAATTGGATTTATGTTCGTCAAAAAAAGTAGCTTTTTCAACAAACTCTTCATTGCTTAATTTTACAATTCCATTTCCCACAGTGGCTGCTTCAAGCAATTCCATCTTGGCAATTCCTTTTTTAAAAATAGCCAACTGTTTTTTGATATTTTCTAATGAAACACCATGTTGATTGATTTGTTCAAAATCCTGTTCTGACAATCCCATACTTTTAATTTTATTTAAATCATCAATTGAATTAGATTGCTCTAACACCGAAACTCGTATTTCACTCATAATAATTGCAAAAATATTATTCTAAAACAGCTACTTCAGCTGACTGTTCCTCTTGGTTATTCAAAATTTTCTTCCATTCTATATAACCAAAAACGGCAAGAATTGTAAAAATTAAATATTGCAAAGAAGTAAATGTATATCCTTTGCAAAAATACAAAGGTATAGAAATGAAATCTCCTACAATCCAAAAAATCCAATTTTCGATTTTTCGCTTTGCCATCAACCACATGCCTACAAAAAATATAGCCGTTAAAAAAGTATCTACATAATTGTACCAATCTTTAAATTTATCAAAATATTGATAGACTAAAAACACAAAAACTAAAGTTAAAACAAAAATAACAACAGCTATTTTACTTTCTTTTTTAGTTACGGTAGAAATTGGAAAAGCTACAACATCACCTTTTTTTCTTGTCCAATGATACCAGCCATAAATACTCATTATAAAATAATAACCATTAATCATCGAATCGCCTAAAAGTTCCCATTTCCAAAGCAAATAAGCATAAATAAAAGTACTGACTAATCCTGTAGGGAAAACCAAAATATTATCTTTCTTAGCAAACCAAACACTTGCTAATCCAAAAAACACAGCCACTAATTCCAATATAATTCCCGATGTAGAATAAGTAGCATATTGGGCGAAAAAAAACTCTATCATTACTGTTTTATTGGAGAATTAAAAAAATTAATGTCGTTTTCAAAAGCGGTTCCTATCACAACTAAATCAGCTCCTGATTGATAGGCGTTTTGAATTCCTTGCAAATCTACAATTCCGCCGCCTACAATTAACGGAATAGTCGTGTTTTTAGAAACCAATTCAATCATTTCCAGCGGAACTGCTTTTTGCGCGCCACTTCCCGCTTCCAGATAAATCAATTTATTTCCCATCATTTCTCCAGCCAATGCTGTTGCTAAAACCAAATCGAGATTATTTCGATCCAAAGGCGTGGTTTTACTGATGCGTTCTACAGCAGTTTCACTTCCGCTTTCAATTAAAAGATAAGCCGTAGGAATAATTTCGAGTTGGCTTTGTTTTAAAATTGGCGCAGCTTTTACCTGATGTTCTATTAAATAATCGGGATTTCGACCAGACAATAAAGATAAAAACAAAATTCCATCGGCATGATTCGAAATTTGAGAAGGATGTCCCGGAAAAAGTACAATTGGTAAAATACAATCTTGTTTGATTCGAACAATTAAATCATCTAAAATACTGCTTTCTACAAGGCTTCCGCCAATAAAAACATGAGTTGCTGGCGATTGATTAATCTTGCTAATTAAATCGGTTATTCGTTCCCAAACTATTTTATCAGGATCCAAAAGAATGGCTAATAATTTCTGATTAGCTACTTTGGCGGCTTGTATTTGTTGGTAAATTGTTGCTTTTTCCATGAGAACGTAAAAGTAAAAAGTTTTTAGAGTCCAAGAACCATTTCGAAACAATTATATTTGTTAGCACATTGAAATTCTAAAATCACTCCATCATGATTGCTATTAGCTTACTCGAAAAATATGGCGGAACTATAAAACACTTCAAAAATGGGGAACTTATTTTTGAAGAAAGCAAGCAACCTTTGTATTATTACCAAATTATTTCGGGCGAAGTAAAAATGAATAATTACAATGACGAAGGAAAAGAATTTATTCAGGGGATTTTCTATAAAAATCAATGTTTTGGTGAACCACCACTTTTTATTGACCAGGCGTATCCTGCCAATGCCGTAGCTGTGACAGATTCAGAATTGATTATAATTACAAAAAATAAATTTCTGGATTTACTAAAAAACAATTCGGATATTAGTTTAGAAATCATCAAAAACCTCTCGCAACGCTTGTATTACAAATCGGTTATGGCGGTTGAGATTTCGTCACAAGATCCTGAACATCGGGTATTGCGATTGATTGATTATTCGATAGAACAATTGAATTTTAAAAAAGAAGAAGCTGGTTTTCTAATCAATTTCACGAGACAACAAATAGGCGATTTAACGGGTTTAAGAGTCGAAACCGTTATTAGAGCTATAAAATCATTAGAGAAAAAAGGTGATTTAAAAATAATTAACAGAAAAGTGTATCGATAAAAAATAAAACTTAATATGATTTAAGTCATAAAATGCTGCTTAGGTGTGGTTGTAAATTTGTGGTATTAAAACACATTATTATGACACTTTACAACAATACCTTCGAAAAATTCAATCAAAATTTTATTGGTTCAGCTACATTAAGTATTCTGGTTCAAAGCTGTTTTGGCGGTGCAGCTGCCATGAGCGTATTAGCTAATGGGACTTCATTGATACAAATGATTCAGCTAACCGCAATTGTTTTCATCTGTATGATTGCAAATACTTCTATTTTAGCACAAATGAAACACAAATTCATCTTTAACTCTGTGATAATAAGCATTATTTCAAGTATATTTTTTATCATTTTAAACCATTTATAAGATGAAAAAAGACATCAAAAACAGAGCTGATATTTCAATTCTGGTACATCAATTTTATGACAAGATAAGAGCCGATACCGAAATCGGCTTTTATTTTAACACCATGATAACCGATTGGGAT
>NCET01000211.1 GCA_002280815.1 Flavobacteriales bacterium 32-34-25
TAAAGTTTGAGGATTTTCGATATTAATTTTTTCGAAATAATCAGGATCTCGTTTTTTTAGCTCTCCTTGTAAATAACCGATTCCCAGTTTCTCGTAATTGGCATTGACTTCCTGACGCACAGCCGAATCAATTTCGGGAAAATCATCAAAACCTTGTAAAATAGCATTAACATACAAACCCGAGCCACCTACTAAAATTACATAATCATTGGTTTTGAACAATTCTTCAATGGTTGCCATGGCTTCTTTTTCGAAATCGCCTACGGTATAATTTTCAAAAATAGATTTGTTCTGGATAAAATGATGCTTTGCAGCAGCCAATTCTTTTGGATTAGGAACAGCAGTTCCAATGGTCATTTCCTTGAAAAACTGACGGCTATCGCAAGAAACAATTTCGCAATTGTAATGATTGGCTAATTGAATACTCAAAGCTGTTTTTCCTATGGCTGTGGGCCCGATTATTGTAATTAAGTATTTCATTTTAATTGTTTTCTAAGGAATATCCGCATTGCGGACAAAATTTAGCATTTTCAGGATAGTTGGTATTGTCGCAATTAACGCAAGGATTTTGATGGTGAGTATCTTTGCTTTTATTGATTTTATTTATTTCAGAAGTTACAATTCCTGTGGGAACTGCAATAATCCCATAACCTAAAATCATTAAAAGAAGCAATGAATTGTCCCAAAGGAGTTTGTGGGGAAATGTCGCCATAGCCCACAGTTGTTAGTGTGACTATTGTCCAGTAAATACTAATTGGGATACTGGTAAAACCACTTTCTTTTCCTTCGATTAAATACATTACAGAACCAATAATGATACTGCTAATAAGTACAAAATAGATAAAAACAACTATTTTTCCACGGCTTGCAAGTAGTGCTCTTTTTAGTTTTAAAGATTGAGAGGTAAATTGCGGATTGTTTAAAATTTTGAATAAACGTAATAAACGCAAGGCTCTTATAACAGTTAAAATATTAGAACCTGTAAAGAAAAGTGAGGCAAACATAGGTAAAATTGCCAGTAAATCTATAATACCATAAAAGCTAAAAATATATCGAATGGGTTTGTTTATGGATAGAATTCGAAGCAAATATTCGATGGTAAAAAATATGGTGATAATCCATTCAAGTGTAATTAAGTACGAATGGTATTTTAAATTGAATTCGGAAACGGTTTCCATCATTATCAAAAGTACACTTACCAGAATAACTCCCAATAGTATTAAATCAAACAAACGTCCCGCTTTGGTATTGGTTTGATAAATAACTACATAGGTTTTTTCTCTAAAATGAGTGTACAATGATGAAAGATTCATTGAATTAAAATTTAAAAATGAATTAGTTTTAAAGCTTTGTTTTTTCTAATGTATGCTTGGATAATTCGTTGTATATCTCGATTACTTTCCATCGGGATCAAAATGTTTTTCAAGATATTGACATTGGTAATCTGGTAGTTCAAATCATAAAAAGCATAACCTTTAAAAACACCATTTTCTACTAATATAGCACTTCTTTCGTTAACGTTTCTGCCTCGATCTATAATAATGATGTTTTTATTGTCGAAACTGTTTTTGTCTATAAATTGTTGAATGCGTTCATTGTATTCTGAGCTTGGAATTTTACCCACGCAGGCACCATCGCATTCGTTGATAGTGTGTTGAAAACAATGGGTTTTAGTTTCATATAAACCAGTTAGTTTTTGACACAAATGATAATTAGCAGTAATGCGAAATAATGCGTTTTTTCCATCCGCTGCGTTGGCATAAGAAAGAATTTCTTTTTTTCTACCATCTGTTTTTTGCAATTTTAAAAGCAAATAACCCTCGCTGTCTTTTTCGGGATAAATAGCCCATGAAAAATGATTTTTTCGAGCCATTCGGTTATAAACGGGTTTGTTTATTTTAATTTCCTGCGCTTCTTTTATCAATGCTATGAGTTCATTTCCAGTTTCTTCATAGGTTACTGTAAAAACTTCGGCTTGTATTTTTTTTGCGCTTTTGGTGATTCCTGTAAAATGCTGATTGACTCTTTTTTTGATGTTTCGGCTTTTGCCAATAAAAATGATTTTACCTTCTTCGTTATGAATGTAATACACTCCTGTTTTTGAAGGTAAACTTCCAATAATATCCAATAGTTTTGGAGCAATCCCTTTTTGAATTTCCGATTTGATTAAGCCGGTAATAATTTCTTTTTCAAGGTCTTTGTCCAATAGCATTTTGAACAATTTCACCGTAGCCATCGCATCACCACTTGCACGATGTCTGTCGGCCATTGGGATTCCTAAAGCACGAACTAATTTCCCTAAACTATGCGAAGTTTGTTCTGGTAATAATTTCTTTGATAATTCAACTGTACAAAGCGTTTTTGTATTGAAATCGTATCCCAAACGACGAAATTCAGTTCGAAGAATACGATAGTCAAAATCAGCATTATGAGCTACTAAAACACAATCGGTAGTGATTTCGATAATGCGTTTGGCAACTTCATAAAATTTAGGAGCCGATTGCAACATAGCGTTGTTGATCCCAGTTAATTTAACCACAAAAGGCTGAATGGGAATTTCAGGATTCACTAAACTGATGAACTGATCAACAATTTGATGACCGTCAAACTTATATATAGCTATTTCGGTAATTCCTTCTTCGTTGAATTGCCCTCCAGTTGTTTCTATGTCTAATATTGCGTACAAAATAAGTATTCAGTGTTTAGTGTCATTGCGAGGAACGAAGCAATCTTATCAAGCAAGTGTGATTGCTTCGTTCCTCGCAATGACAAGTTCATGTTTATCGTCCTCCAAATATACTACTTCCCACACGAATCATCGTACTACCACAATCGATGGCTAATTTATAATCGCCGGACATTCCCATAGACAAAGTTAGAAGTTGGGAGTCAGAAGTTAGAAGTTGGTTTGCTTTATCAAAAATGGATTTCAAATGGGAGAATTCTTTTTTGATTTGCTTTTGATTATCGGTAAAAGTAGCCATTCCCATTAAACCTACAATTCGGATGTTTTTCAAATTTTCTTTGTCATTCTGAACGAAATTAAGAATTTCGTTTAATTCCTTTTCATCTAAACCAAATTTAGTTTCTTCTTCAGCAATGTGTATTTGGAGCAAACAATCAATTACACGGCGGTGTTTTTGAGCTTGTTTATTAATTTCTTGTAATAATTTTAAGCTATCCACACCGTGAATTAAACTCACGTATTCCGCCATAAATTTTACTTTATTGGTTTGTACGTGACCAATCATGTGCCATTGAATATCCTTGGGCATTTCCTCCCATTTTTCAGTCATTTCCTGAATTTTGTTTTCACCAAAAATCCGTTGACCTGCATTGTAAGCTTCCATTAAATCAGCAACAGGTTTGGTTTTAGAAACCGCTACCAAAGTTACGTGTTCAGGTAAATTATTTTTTATGAATAGTAAATTTTCTGCAATTGACATTGTTGTGTTTTTTTAATTCTATTGGAATTGTTTCGAAACTTTTTCTGCTTTTTTACTTTGGCTATAATCATAAAATCCTTCGCCTGATTTTACGCCTAATTTTTTAGCATTAACCATATTCACTAAAAGCGGGCAAGGAGCGTATTTTGGATTTTTAAATCCATCATACATTACATTCAATATTGATAAGCAAACATCCAGCCCAATAAAATCAGCCAGTTGTAATGGTCCCATTGGGTGTCCCATACCTAATTTCATTACGTTATCAATTTCGCTGACTCCTGCTACTTTATTGTACAAGGTTTCGATAGCTTCATTAATCATAGGCATCAAAATTCTATTGGCAACAAAACCGGGATAATCATGAGCTTCTACAGCTGTTTTTCCTAATTTGGATGCTAGTGTAGTTATGAATTGGGTTACTTCATCGCTGGTGTTGTAACCACGAATGACTTCTACCAAAGGCATTAGAGGGACAGGATTCATAAAATGCATTCCAATAACCCGCTCCGGATGAGCAACAACTGATGCAATTTGAGTAATAGAAATAGAAGAGGTATTAGTTGCAAAAACAGTGTTGTGGGAACAATATTCGTTTAGTTTTTTGAATATTCTGAGTTTTAAATCCAGATTTTCAGTTGCGGCTTCAATCACTAAATCAGCGCCGACAACTCCATCTTCGATATCGGTATAGCAAATGATGTTCGAAATGGTTTTCATTTTTTCTTCGGCAGTAATGCTTCCTTTATTTTGCATTCTGTCCAAATTGCTAAAAATAGTCGTCATTCCTTTTTCCAAAGCTTCTTCGGAAACATCAATCAATTTTACGGTAAAACCATTTTGGGCAAAAGTATGAGCAATTCCGTTACCCATAGTTCCTGCACCGATTACTGCTACTATTTTCATTTTTGTAAAAATTGATATTTATAATTTTAGCCACGAATTCACCAATTAATTCGTGAATTCGTGGCTAACTTATGTTTTTGTTTTTGAATTATTTCTTAAAACAAGCTATAATTTGATGTGCTACTCTCAAAGCTTCAGTTGCTTGATCTAAAGTTACAATTGGAGCTGTATTATTGTTGATAGCATCAGCAAATGTTTCTAATTCGTCTAGGATGGCGTTGTTTTGTTGGACTTCAGGATTTGAAAAATAGATTTGTTTTTTTACTCCTTCGGCATTTTGCAAAATCATATCAAAATCGCCAGGAACTTCCGGAGCATCTTTCATTTTAACTACTTCGCATTTTTTCTCCAAAAAGTCAACAGAGATGTAAGCATCTTTCTGAAAGAAACGAGTTTTGCGCATGTTTTTCATCGAAATTCGGCTTGCTGTTAAATTAGCAACACAACCATTTTCAAATTCGATTCGTGCATTGGCAATATCAGGCGTGTCGCTAATAACTGAAACGCCACTGGCGCTGATGTTTTTTACTTTCGAATTGACAACACTCAAAATAACATCAATATCATGAATCATTAAGTCTAAAACTACAGGAACATCTGTACCACGCGGATTGAATTCGGCCAAACGATGTGTTTCTATAAACATCGGATTTTCGATCATATTTTTTGTAGCAATGAAAGCTGGATTAAAACGCTCTACGTGTCCTACCTGGCCTTTAACATTGTATTCGTTAGCCAAAGCAATAATTTCTTCGGCTTCTTCAATAGTGTTCGAAATGGGTTTTTCGATAAAAACGTGTTTCCCTGATTTGATGGCTGCTCTTGCACATTTGTAGTGTGAAAGGGTAGGAGTTACAATATCGATTACGTCTACAGCGTGGATTAATTTAGCAATAGTATTGAAGTTTGTGTATCCAAATTCTTTTGAGATTTTTTCGGCGTATTCCTGATTTTCATCATAAAAACCAACTAATTCATATTTTTCAGATTGTTGTAATAAACGCAAATGAATTTTACCTAGATGACCAGCACCTAAAACTCCTACTTTTAGCATGATAATGTATTTTTAACAAAAATAGGAAATTCAAATTAAAATATAGAAAAATTGATTTGGATTTTGGATATTGCTTTTTGGATTTTTTACTGCTATTTTTACAAAAAAAATAATCTCCCAACATTGAAAGATACAGCAAAACATCAAGGACTTCGCAATCAATTAGTAAGCACTTTACAACAAAAAGGAATTACTGATTTGAAGGTACTTGATGCCATAAAAAAAATCCCAAGACACCTTTTTTTGAACTCTAGTTTTGAAGATTATGCGTATCAGGA
>NCET01000212.1 GCA_002280815.1 Flavobacteriales bacterium 32-34-25
AGGTGGTCAATTTGAACTGGAAAGTGGTGGTCAGTTTGCTCCGGAACTGATGGTCAATTTACACTGGAAACTGGTGGTCAATTTGACCGGTTTTTCCAAACTGTACTCTATCAAAGGAAAAATATACCAAAATATTATTAGAAAAAGGATATATAGTCTAGGTATTCCATAACTCAAAGTTTCAAAATCAACGTCTTGAAATATTAAGGCAAATAATTTTCCAAAACAACATTTACGTTTAAAAGGACACGGGCAATCAAGCGGTCTCACTACGGTCGTTCCCTTTGTTCCGTTCGGCTGTTCCAGTCGGTCAACCTTACATTTTATAAGATTTTTTTCGGTAAATAAGCAATCTATTATTTCAATTCAATAATTAGGTTTCCCTCCATTCCACAGTTCGGTCGTCAGCTAAAAACAGCACCAGCCCCAAAAAAGGCAGGTACTGTTTTCGCTTCCTTCCCCTCATCTTCACACGGTCTCTTCCTGCGTTCGGTCGGGCTACTGCATCCACAATACCGCTTCATTTCGTTACACTCCGCAAGCTACGTTTCACTACATTCCAGCAGTATTTGTGTCTGCCGCCCTTTATTTTTTCAGCGGTTGCTCCTTCGCTCAGCCATCGGGGTTGGCTCCGTTAGCACTTTGCCCTAAATCAAGGTTTGCCTACGGCAGTTTTTTATTGTATCCCCGCCGTTACACGCTGCTATCCCTACATTCCACTTCGTCCCGAAAAAGTCGGGACTACGTTTCATTCTCGGTCTAGCGTGGCTGTTCGATTGCCGCAACACCGCCACTGCGCTCCTCGTCCCGAAGAAAAATCGGGACTGCGGTGCTTGGGGGTGTTTGATTGCCGATTTCCAAAAGAAACTCTCCAAGCCGATTAAGGAACTCCCTGCTATAAAAAATAAATAAAAAGAAAGTAAAGGTCTGCTACGGTTTCAAATAGTAAAGTTCAAGCCCTACGGGTTTTTGAAAAAATCTCCACCTTTACATTTCCAGTTCCTATTCCGTCTTACTATTCACGCTTCAAATAAGCAAGAACAGTTGGGTAGTATTTTTTCAAAAAAAACTTGACTTCATTTGAAACCTTCACCGAAAGGACGACTTTCTTTTTTTTCTTTTTTTCTTTTGAAAATATATGGTGCGGAGCGAAGCGACAGCATAATTTTAAATCCGAAGTTATGCCGAATTTTATCATAAAAACCCACAAGCAGAACGTAGTCTATACCGATTATCACATCTACATTCTCAACAAAGGTCTGAATAGTGGAAAACCGCAAAAAGAGCCTTTTGCCAATAGTTTTGTAGTCATAGTCCAAAATCAAGATGATCTAGAAACCGTTTATTGGTTAGCATATAGTCTTTGGAAGTCCAAATATTGGCATATTTCGTTATGTGGTTCAGTAATTCCTTTTTTGAGAATTGGAGAGTTTAAGAAAAACTTCATTTCAAAAGTTACACTATTGCGTATGGATTTTGAGCAACACAAAAAACACATCAATGCACTGAGATTATTAGAACAGCAAGAGCAGCATTTTCAAAAAAATTTGACTCTAATAAATGAATTGAGAAGAACGATTTTGCATAATTATACTAAGCAGTAGCAAAAAGTATTGTTTCATCTTAAATTCACACTTAAAAGCACTATTTCTTACACTTGAGTCCACATTATAGACAAATTAGTGCAAAACAAAAAAGCCCTTTCAGAATTGAGAGGGCTTAACTTTGTAACATTGCAAACTTTGCAGTCTTGCAAAACGGTTATGTACTAAAAAATATCTTCAATTTTTAGTGCGTTACCAGCATTGAATAAGTAATAATTGTTTCCAACCTTTTGGTAAAATTCAATTCCGATACTACCTAGAACAGATACATCAGTATTTAATGTAGGTGCTCCTGGCAATGTTGCAGTAACTTCGATTAAAGTAGTTACAGCATCGATTGGAGTATAATCAGAATAAGCAACATTTGACATTTGGTTTAAAACAGAATCCGAAGGTTCATAACTTCCAGTAACGGGATTGTAGATAAAATCGGCAACAACCGAAACAGCGTTAATAATTCTGAAATGTGAAGCACCTGATGGTACGTTCAAATAGTTAAGCGGATTAAATGCAGGAATACTCAAAGTACTCTCAATTCTACTAACTGCTGGAGTTAAAGTAAAAGGAGCATTAAAAATACCGTTAAATGAAATGTTACGATTAAAATCCAAACCTTTCAAATACTGAGGTTGTTGTGAAATAAGAACAGCTCTTTGTCCTCTGGCTTCAGAACCATCTTCAATATTGATTTTTTTCATAATGGCAGTTAATCGTCCTGTAAGTTGGCTATCTGACATTTGTTTCATTAATGAAGATAAACCAACTCGAACTGATTTACCTGCATTAGCACAAGCAGTAAACTCACTCATGTTTTCACGAGTACGAATAAAATTTGGTGCTGTTTTTACCTGTTCTGCTGTTGGTCCACCTTTCAACCCAGCGAAGTAACCTTCGTTACCTTTAATTTTGAAGTGACGAACTTCTCCTAACGTCCCGACATACTTAATATGCCCTTTCTGTTTTGCCATGTTATAAAATTTTAAGTTACAATTTATTTTGTTAAATTTACAAATCAAATTACTGAAAATCAATAACTTAAACAATGCAATCAAAAGCATTTTAACGCTAATTGAACTATGATACGAAAAATTATACTGAAAGTAAAAAGATTTGTCGATGGGGATGGACTAATTGTTGAGGATTTCTATTCTAAAAAAGAATTTGAAATTAGATTGTATGGAATTGATGCACCTGAGATAAATTATTGTAGTAAAATTAAAAAAGATGAAAAAGAATTACATATTCCAGCTGCTTTATTGATCAAACTTGGATTTATGTCGTTAGAGTTTTTGAAAACAAATTTAAAAATAGGGGACATCTGTACTTTAATTCAAGAAGAAAATAATCTTTTAGATAAGTATGGCAGAACTCTTGGTTATCTTATTTTAAATGATGGGAGTATATTAAATGAAATCATGATAAAGAAAGGCTTTGCAAAGCCATACAACGATGTTTTTTGTGAAATGCTACCCAAGTATCAAAAATGGAATTTACAGGCTAAAAGCAAGAAAAAAGGGCTTTATTCTATTATAAATAAATTTTAATATTGCTGGGAAAATGTCGGGAAATGTTAAAAATTAAAATCCGTAAACACTTGTTTTGCAGTTGTTTACGGATTTTTTAAAGTGGAGACAGTGGGATTACAGTCGAACACCTTATTCCAATATTAATGTTTATGGATAGTTTAGGTAAATAGCACGTAAAGTCTTTGTTTTATTATGGTTGTTATGTATGGTTTAATTTTAAAATTGTTTTTGAATGGTAATATTAAGTTTGTTTTTTCTAGTTTTTCTTAAAAACAGATTTTTTTTAAATCGAAAGCATTACTTAAAAACAACTCAAGGTGTTCGACTATCGAACACCTTCTTTTTTTACTACGTAAGGGAAAAATGTTAGAGGAAGAAAGAGGGATTCGAACAACCGTTACATGCCGCTTTTATACTGCATTTCTAATATTATTTTAACTGTTGTGTAACAGATTTGTAATAAAAATATTCGTCATTTTTATAAATATTGAAAGTTCTAGATTGGTTTAAATCCTTGAATTTACGTTATAATTTAGAAAGAAAAGTACGTTTTTTTATGGCAAGCAACAATGGACTTGCAACAAAAAGGCGGACAATTTTTTTAAGAGCGATACTATACTTTTTATTTTATAAAATTCTAGTTCCATTTCTTTATGTGTTTTATACCCTTAAAAAGCAGGGTTGAGTATGTTTAAATCATTTTGTAAATTAGCAGTTTATCTTTTGTATTCATTAAATATTTGTATTTGATCATGACAAATGCGACATAACCTTTTTTGCAAAAAAGTTTAACGGGCATCGTCTTATCGATTATATTGGCATAGATATCGATTACAGCAATTTTTTGACCACCTATCTCAATAAAGGAATATGGTTTCCGAAGTAGAGTACCATCATCCTTATAAGCGTTCACACTCAATACAGGATAATTAAGCAGTTTATCTAATGCTAAAAGATGTTCCGGCTTATAGGTAAAATCCCAATGTCCAACCATTGCACTAAATCCAAGTTCGCTTAAAATTGGAATTAGTGCTTCGCCTCTGGAGATCACTACGGGTAAGGTCCCGTGAAAGGTATCGCCTCCGTCAAAAAACAAGGTGTGTTCATTCTCTTTTCTTATCTTCTCGAAAACAGAGGCAATTTTGCATAGCCTCCTGCTGTTTTAGTAAATTTCCCGTCCTTACCATAAAATAGTTCTGGATGTGGTTCAAGATAACCGTGTACGTCATTTATAAATCCTATTGATAATTCCATAATATATAATTTAAAGTTTTTGAAACATTTTTGATTAAGGATGAACAATTGCCGAGCCCTCGTATTGTCTTAATATAATTTCTCCGTTACCGGTCGGAACATAGTTCACAAAATCAAACAATTCTTTCTTGTCAATTTTTCGTTCGTCCATTGTTTTGGAACACTGGACAAATATAACGCCCTTGTCTTTGAGGGCAATCAATAATTCTTGATAGCTGTTAGCCTTTTTATACATTTCCACACCGTCAGAAAATGCAAGCACTTCTATGTGTAATTTACCTTCCAACCGTGGATCACTAAGTACATTATTGATGTTGCGAAGGATGCCCTTTATTTTTTTATCTTCTGCTTCGTTCAAGACATAAAGAGTATTGTAATACTTTTCGTGTGATTTCGCAGGTTCAAAAGCGGTATTTATTTTGTGTTGCGCAAAAATGCTAATGGAAGTAAAACACAATACGGCTATTAGCAAAGCTTGTAGTTTTTTCATTTTATATTTTTATTATTCGTTTATTAATTCTGCTATCTGCTTCACAAATTTGTCTGATGCGTAATTGGCAAATCCGGCATGATGAAGCCTGACTTTTCCATTCTTATCCAGTACAACGGTTGTTGGTAATGAACCGGAAAACACTTCTGTTGGAACATTACCGCTGGACTGATACATTGGAACTGAAAAATTTTCTTTTTCCAGATATGCCCTTCCCGCAGCCGGGTCATTGTCCTCGTTGAGGGTT
>NCET01000213.1 GCA_002280815.1 Flavobacteriales bacterium 32-34-25
TATTCAATAGTCATCGATTTCAATTTGGCACGATAGGCTTCTAATGCTTCTGATTTTGAGATGAAACCAAAGTATTTTTCGTCTTTGATTACGGGTAGAAAAGTACGTTTTGTTTTTTCAAATTTATCCATTACCACTTCCATACTATGAAAAGGATAAATAACATCGGCTGGTGGTGTCATAATGTCTTTAACCAAAGTATATTTTACACGGTATTTATTAAAAATGATTTCTCGAACTTTATTAAAACGAATCACACCTAATAAATGCTGCTCTTTGTCAACTACTGCAAAAATTGATTGATTGGAATGCGAAATCAAATCGACCAATTTCTCAAGATTTTCGTCAGGTGAAAGCGTTAAAAAATCGGTATGGATAATGGAATTGGTATTTAAGGTAGCCAATACATTAGTGTCTTTATTGTGTGTAAAAGCATGTCCTTTTTCGACTAAGCTTTTAACGTCCATCGAATGTTTTTCGAATGTTTTTGAAATTGCAAAACTAATCGAAGCTACAATCATAAGCGGAAGCATCAGGCTGTAACCTCCAGTAATTTCGGCAATAAGGAAAATAGCTGTTAGCGGTGCATGAAATAATCCACTTAAAATTCCCGCCATTCCTATCATTGTAAAATTGCTGATAGGTAAATGAGTTAATCCTGTTAGATTTAATGTTTTGGCAAAAACATAACCCACATAAGAACCCATAAAAAGGGAAGGAGCAAAATTTCCTCCATTTCCTCCAGAACCTAAAGTAATTGAAGTAGCAAAAACTTTCATCATCATGGTTGCACCAACAAAAAGCAGGATGACCCACTTGTTGTTTTGGAAAGAACTAAATAAAGTGTTTTCTAATAACTCCCCCGCATTGTTATCGGCAAGGGTTCGGATGCTTTCGTATCCTTCTCCAAAAAGCGTTGGGAAAATAAAAATCAGTACTGCTAAAATTGAAGCTCCTAAAAGTGCTTTTTTGTAAGGACTCAATCTAAGATGCGAGAAAAAGTGTTCTGTTCTTTGAAAATTTCGAGTATAATAAACAGAAATAAATCCGGTAACTACGCCTAGTAAAACATAAAAGGGAATGTTATGGTAATCAAATTCTTTTTGTTGCTGTACTTTTAATAAAATGGTTTCGTCCAATGTAATTACAGAAACCAAAGCTCCAGTTGCAGCTGCAATCATAATAGGAGTAAAGGCTGAAATACTGACATCAACCAATAAAAATTCGATAGCAAATAATACTCCGGCAATAGGAGCGTTAAAAGCAGCACCAATACCGGCAGCTACTCCGCAACCTATAAGTAAGGTTCTGTCTTTATAGTTTAGTTTGAAATTTTGTGCAAAATTAGAACCAAAGGCAGCACCTGTCACCACAATTGGGCTTTCTAGTCCAGCCGAACCTCCTAAACCTACAGTTAAGGAACTCGTAACAATGTGGGCGTACATTTGTTTTCTGGGAATGATACTCGCTTTTTTAGCAACAGCATATAAAATTTGCGAAGTTCCTTTTTCGATAGTTCCTCCTAAGAGGCGTTTGATGACGAATACTGTCAATAAAAGACCGGCAATGGGCAAAATACTGTTAATAAAACTGAGTTTTAGAATTTTATTGATATTGGTAGCAAAAATAAATACCCAGTGTGCAAAGGATTTTAAAACAATTACGGCAATAGCCGAACTAATACCCACTAATACACTCGCAAGGAAAATAAATTGTTTTTCAGTTAACAACGATTGCGCTAAACCAATTATACTTTCTAATTTTGAAATATATTTTTTGAACATTATTGTGTTTTTTTGAAAATGCTAAATTACTATTATTTCAGGCATCGGTTAAATTTTTGAGAGCTTCTTTTCGACTTAAAGGCTTTAAGTTATTAACCATAACAAAGTTTTTCACCGCTTCAGAATCTGTTTTTGCATATTCGCGCAAAGCCCATCCAATGGCTTTTTGGATGAAAAATTCGTTAGATGATTGATGCTGAATGCAAATCGCTTTTAGTAAATCAAAATCGGTTTCTTTTTTGTAACCCAATTGAAATAAAATAGCACTCCGGTTGAGCCACATATTTTCGGAATTAGAAAATTTCTCAACAGTTGTTTCTATGTAATCAGGAAATTCAATTAAGTATTGTCCTAAAATATATTTGGCAATTGTGTCCAAGCTATCCCACCAGGAATTTGTGATAATCAGTTTCTCAATGAATTCAATATCATCTTTTTTGTAATTTCCTTTGAGTTCTTTTATTAGAATTTCAATGGCGCAATAGTGTAATTCTCTTTGTTCTTTTGTATACAATTCCAAAGCAATTGCTCTGGCATTTTTTGATACTTCGGCTTTGTTTTGCTTCCAAATTTCTTTAAAAACAGTTCTTCTTTCGGTGGTTTTGACTCCAAAGAAAGCGAATTTGTTTTTCATGTATTTTGCCATTGGCAATGCGTTTTCAGCATTACTGATTTTTTCGAAAGCATTTTCTAATTGGTTTACAAATGCCATTTTAAGCTGTCTTTAGTTTTAATGCACAATGGATTTTTATCTCTTCGAAAAAAAGACTGAATTCTTGTTCAAAATCAGAATAATACATTTGAAGTTCTTCTGAAGCAAATCGCATATTGGAACTATTATTGGTTCGGCGATCCATTTGAGTTAAAATTTGATGAATTCCCTCGATGCTTTGATAGCTTGAAAGCCAATTTTGTTTTTCCATATACGGAAGGATGTTTTGAGCTTTTTCGCTTAAAAAATCATAATGAGTATGCATGGATTGGTAGAAACGACTCACGTATTCTTCCAGATTTTCATTCGAATAATTCGCCCAGTTTTTTGCTAAGAAATGATCGTAAAAAATATCTACAATTACTCCCGCATAATGATGATAGCGTTCGTGCAAACGCTTGGTGCTTTCTCTAAAAATAGGATGCGCATCGGTAAAAGTATCAATTGCCCGATGTAAAAGAATTCCTTTTTGAATTTCCTCGGAGTAATTTTCAAATTGTTTCCCACGGATACCATCGGCCATAAAATTGCCAATTTTAATAAAATCATTGTCTCCTGAAAGGTAGATGTGTGCTAGAAAATTCATTCGTCTAAAATATGAATTCTAAATGACTTTTGTAAGCAGTCAATTATTATATTTGTGTCCAATTTATATTAAATTACTTAAAATTTTAAAAATAAGAGGATGACTTTAATAAAATCAATATCAGGAATTCGTGGAACCATCGGCGGAAAAGTAGGGGATAACCTGACTCCGGTAGATGCAGTAAAATTTGCTTCGGCTTATGGAACCTGGTTAAAAAATGCTAACGGCAAGGATAATAAGAATTTAAAGGTTGTGGTAGGTCGTGATGCGAGAATTTCAGGACCTATGATTCATAATTTGGTGGTAAACACCTTAGTTGGTTTAGGAATTGACGTAATCGATTTGGGATTATCTACAACGCCTACGGTTGAAATTGCTGTTCCTTTAGAAAGTGCCGATGGTGGAATTATTTTGACTGCTTCGCACAATCCAAAACAATGGAATGCTTTGAAGTTGTTAAACGAAAAAGGAGAATTCCTGAATGGAGTAGAAGGTGAAAAAATTCTTCAAATTGCCGAAGCTGAAGCATTCGATTTTTCGGATGTGGATAATTTGGGTGAAATCATTGAGAATGATGCTTATATGGACATTCATATCGATGAAGTGTTAAACTTGGAATTGGTTGATGTTGAGGCTGTAAAAGCGGCTAAATTTAAAGTAGTTGTTGATGGTGTAAATTCATCAGGAGGGATTATTATTCCGAAATTGTTAGAATTAATGGGTGTGGAAGTAGTGAAATTATACTGCGAGCCTAACGGACATTTTCCTCATAATCCGGAACCTTTAAAAGAGCATTTGACAGATATCTGCGAATTAGTAGTGGAAGAAAAAGCGCACTTAGGTATCGTAGTTGATCCTGATGTAGATCGTTTGGCTTTCATTAGCGACGACGGAGAAATGTTTGGAGAAGAATATACTTTAGTAGCTGTTGCCGATTATGTGTTGAGTAAAACTCCGGGAAATACAGTTTCTAATATGTCTTCTTCCCGTGCTTTGCGCGATGTGACTAACGCACACAACGGAAGTTACGAAGCCAGCGCAGTAGGCGAGGTGAATGTGGTGGAATTGATGAAGAAAAACAATGCTGTTATTGGTGGAGAAGGAAACGGTGGAATTATCTATCCTGAGTCACATTATGGTCGTGATAGTTTGGTAGGAGTGGCGTTGTTTCTGACGCATTTGGCTAACAAGAAAATAAGCGTTGCTGCTTTGCGTGCTTCGTATCCTGAATATTACATGAGCAAAAACAAAATCGAATTGACTCCACAAATTGATGTGGATGCCATTCTGGTTGCCATGACGGAGAAATACAAAAACGAAGATATTACTACGATTGACGGAGTGAAAATAGATTTCGCTAAGGAATGGGTTCATTTAAGAAAATCAAATACTGAACCGATTATTCGTATTTATACTGAAGCTCCCTTGCAATCTCAGGCAGATGCTTTGGCTTTAAGAATTATTGATGAAATTAAAGCGGTTGCAGGGATTTAATCGTTACTGTTTTTACAATAAAACCCTCTTTTAATTTTTTATTAAAAGAGGGTTTATTTTTTACGGTTGGCTGAGGCTTGCTTGTAGTAAATGTTGTACGATGTTATTCTCGGATTCTAGTTAATTCATCAGTTAGTAAGTTACCTTCTTTCAAAGTTCCTTCAGTAACTATCTTTTTTTCAAGTGGTGAATAAGTAAAATATTTAAATTCAAAATCTAAATCTCTGCACCAAAAACCTATAAAAATTAAATAATCTTTATTAAAGTGTTGAACAGTAAGATTAATAGGAATACTTATTATTTGAACTAAAACTTGACTTGTATGATTTGACATTGAAAATTTATTACCAAGTACGTCTTCGTTAAGTTGAAATTTATGAGTAGAATTTACATCAGCAACATTATAAATCTCGATTATAAAAGCAACTTTTTCGGCTGGAATATTGTCTTGTCCTGAAATAGCTATACACAAACCAAGAGTGTATGGAGCACAAGGAACAGGAAGTTTATGCTTCCCGAGAGGGTAAGCAAAGTCATTATGAC
>NCET01000214.1 GCA_002280815.1 Flavobacteriales bacterium 32-34-25
TGAAGAGCCAGTAGCTTTTGACCACGATTGTCGCGAAGGAATTTGCGGAATGTGTTCTTTATTCATCAATGGAGAAGCTCACGGACCAGACAGAGGAGTTACTACTTGTCAATTGCACATGCGTATGTTTAAAGATGGTGATACTATTACTATCGAGCCATTCCGTGCAGCTGCTTTCCCAGTAGTGAAAGATTTAGTGGTTGACAGAAGTTCTTTTGACAGAATCCAACACGCAGGAGGATTTATCTCGGTAAATACTTCAGGAAACACTATCGATGCAAATACAATTCCAGTAAACAAACAAGATGCTGATGCTGCTTTTGATGCTGCAACTTGTATTGGATGTGGCGCTTGTGTGGCTACTTGTAAGAACTCTTCGGCAATGTTATTCGTTGCTGCAAAAGTTTCTCAATTTGCGCTATTACCACAAGGTCAGGTAGAAGCGGTTGATCGTGTATTGAACATGGTAAGCCAAATGGACGACGAAGGTTTTGGTAACTGTACGAACACTGGAGCTTGTGAAATAGAATGTCCAAAAGGAATTTCTCTAGAAAACATTGCTCGTATGAACAGAGAGTATATGTCAGCAAGTTTGAAAGGATAATATTTTTTCAATATATTTTAAAAGCGCATTCATTGATTTGAATGCGCTTTTTATTTTGGGGGTGCCCTACGGTCGGGCTATTCGTTACAATCTTTTATTCCACTGCGTTACATAAAAGGATTTTCACTGCTATCCCTCACCCGAAATCCCTGCATAAATCAAAATGACGTAAAGATGACATAATAGTATTTCATTAATTATACTGGATTTCGCTTATTTTTGGAGGATTATTCAATCGATTTATGGAAAACCAAAATTTGGCTCAAGGAGTAAAAGAGTTAAGAAAAAGAAAAGCTTTATCACAAGATGAATTAGCTAAAAGTGCTGGCTTATCATTGCGAACTGTTCAAAGAGTTGAAAATGGAGAAACAATAGCTACAGGCGAAACATTGAAAAGATTAGCCGCTGTTTTAGAAGTTACTCCAAATGAGTTATTGGAATTTGTATCTGAAAAGGAAGTTCCTAAAATGGTTCTAAAAACAAAACACGAATACATACACTTTTTTAATGATAAACTTGTTTTTAGTAAAACTCCTGAGATTAATTTAGTAGAAGACTATGGGAAGTCTGTTACCTATGTTTTTAGTACATTAATGGTAATGCTAATCTTTATCCCTTTATTTACTGCAACGGGAATTTATTTTTATTCTGTTGGAAACATAGCTTTAGCTCTTTTTTCTGGAACTTATGCTTTTTTTTACTTAATGTCAGCATTAAATACAATACTATTTGGTTCTGGTAAACCTGTTGTAGACATTGCTGATATTACCAGTATAATAATAGAAAAAAAATTATTTCATAATATTATAAATATTTCTATTCTGGAATCAGGAAAGATAAAGCAAAGAGTATTAGTATTAGAAAAAGAGCAAATACAACCTATAATTGAAACTTTATTGGAAGAGAAGTTATTGGATGAAAAAGATATTAAAATCAATAGAAAAAGTGAGAGTATAAAATTCAGTTTATTTTGTATATATTTTATTACGATCTCTTTATTTGGGTTTTTTTTCCCAAAACGTAGTTATTTAATAATTTTTATATCAGGAATATTGCTAGTGATGTGTTTGAAATTGATAGTTGATATGTTGCGGAATTCGGTGTTTTTAAATTCTAATATAAGAACAAAAGGATTTTTGGAAAATGCTAGAACTGGATTAGATAATCAATTAGTAAAATAAAACCCATATAAGATTTTGACAAAATAAACTTTGTGTGTCTCTGCGCTAACTTTGCGTATCTTTGTGAAACAACTTTTTTGTTATGAAAATAGCCTTACTTCAATCCTCTTTATTTTGGGAAAACCCAAAAGCCAACCGAGATTCTTTCGAAGAAAAAATCAATGGAATAAATGAGTCTGTTGATTTAATTGTACTTCCTGAAATGTTTTCTACAGGCTTTACAATGCATCCTGCCGCTGTTGCTGAAACAATGCAAGGTGAAACAGTATTGTGGATGCAAGCTTTGGCGAAAGCCAAAAAAACAGCCATAACAGGAAGTGTGGTTATTGAAGAATCAGGGAACTTTTATAACAGAATGCTGTTTGTATTTCCTTCGGGCGAAATTCAGTTTTATGATAAAAGACATTTGTTTACACTGGCAGGAGAAGATAAAGTGTACACGGCAGGTAATCAGAAATTAATTGTGGAATATCTGGGTTGGAGAATTTGCCCTATGGTGTGTTATGATTTGCGCTTTCCTGTATTTTCCAGAAATGTAGAAAACTACGATTTATTGTTATATGTTGCCAGTTGGCCCGAAAAAAGGGTGAATGCCTGGGACACACTGCTTAAAGCGCGTGCCATTGAAAACATGAGTTATGTTGCCGGAGTAAACAGAACCGGTACTGATGCAAATGGACATCAGTATTGCGGACATTCTCAATTGTTCGATTGCCTTGGGGATTATATGGTTGCCCCAACAGAGACAGAAAATGTTTTCGTAGTTGAATTAGACAAACAAAAAATGATTACTGCCCGAGAAAAACTAGGTTTTTTGAATGACCGGGATTTATTTGAGTTGCTTTAATTTGTGGGTTCCTTCTTCTTTTTATTGATTTCTTTGACTGGAGGAGTGTAAGGAATGCTGACATCAAAGATATGAGTAGAATCCCAATTTGGTCGGACATCTTCTATATCTTTTGAATAATAAATCACCTCTTCAGCATATCTTTTTTCCATAAAATTTCCAGGATCGTATCGCTTATTTTTATTATCATCATATATTATTCTGAGACTGTAAACTGCGGGATTCAATAAGTTAAAATCTACCACATAATTTGATTCAAGATATTCAGAAGCAACCACATCACCTTTAGTATCTATTAAATCAAGAATAACCGGGTAATGTTTGATGTTTTCTAATCTTACTTTTAAATTTCCATAATCTTCCAGTGCTTTAGTGCTTATTTGATAGCTCAAAGTATCGTTGGTTTGATCGAAAAAATCAGTCATTGCGCCTGGAAGGATGTCAATGGTGTATTTTTTAGCAATTTCTTTTTTGAAATCAATAAATAATTTTTGAGTAAACTCATCATACGTTGTAGTGAATTTCAAATCGGTCGAATCGGCATCGATTAATTTGATTTTTGATTCGTCAAATTTGACTAATGGGGTTGTGGATTCTATGCTAAAAAGATCTTTGAAGCTAACAGGACTTATTGCGTTGATTGTTAAGCTATCCTTTTTTGGGCTTCTGGTTTTTAAAGAAAACGTTTTATTGTAATCGTTTTGAGAAATTTCAACCTTTAAAGAATCGGTTTTTATGGGTTTGTACCAAATTTGCAGCGAATCTTTTTTAGGCATTTGAGTCACAATGCTAGGTAGGATTTCGTTGTTGTGTTTTAGCGTGATTTTAGGTCTCGAATTTGTATCTACGATCTTTCCTTCGTAACCCATCAATAATCTATTTGCTGTTTCTTGAGTTGGTTTAAATGCTTTAAAAGGAATGTTTTCTTGGAATAATTCAATTTCGTACAAGGTGTCGTTTGGGACAGTAATAAAATCTTTGATAAAACCAATTTTTTCCGTTTTTGGATCAAATTTATTGTTGTTATTCAAATCCTTTAGCGCTATCAAACGGAATTTTCCCGCTTTTAGATTTTCTAAACGAAATGTTTTTAAACTATCTAATGTATTAGTGATATATGTTGGTCCTGGGATTTTCTTTTCAGAATCTTTTTGGGAATAGATTATAGAGTCCTTATAAGTATCGTTTACTTCGTAAAGCAGTACTGAAATAAAGGATTCGGGCTCTTTTTCGTAAGCGTATTTTACTTTTCCGCCAATGGCTAAAGAGTCAATATAATCGCCAGTAGAAAACACATATTTAAACTGATTTAAAGGATTTCCTTCGTTGTTATCCGTTATACTTTGTCCAAAATTAAAGCTGTACGTTGTGTTTGCTTGCAGCGTGTCTTTTATTTTTATGGTAATGTATTTACTGGCAGTAGTAGGGATAATTAGTGGTTCGTATTTCATTGGTGGCGAAATCACTAATTGTTTTCTAATGTTTTTAAGAATTACAATTTCATCAAATTCTAATTTGATTTGTTTGTCTTTGAAATTAGTACTAAAATTTTCAGGAAAGCTTGTTCTTAAACTTGGTGCAATGGTGTCTTTTAATCCGCCGGTGATACTGCCTCTTTTGGCGCAGCTTACGATAGTTAGTATTAATACTAGCGATATATATATTAATTTGTTTTTCAACATGAAATTTAGAATTTAGAATTTACAAAATAACAATTATAATTACTGGAATTAAAACTTTTTATCGAATTATTAAGATTGTAAAAAGATAGAATGATTATCTTTAGTAATAGTTTTTTCATTTGATAGTGTTAAAGGTGAAAATTAACGTTAACGGAATTTTAGTTTTAGATGAAAAAAATCGATCACATAGGTATTGCCGTAAAAGATATGACTGCTTCGAATGCGTTGTTCGAGAAATTGTTAGGCGTTGCTTCATACAAAGAGGAAGAAGTAGAAAGCGAAGGAGTTTTAACTTCGTTTTTTAAAAGTGATACTAGTAAAATAGAGCTTTTGGCTGCAACTGAAGAAGATAGTGTGATTGCGAAATTTATTAAAAAAAGAGGAGAAGGAATCCATCATATTGCTTTTGAAGTTGAAAATATTCAGGAAGAAATTCAAAGGTTGCAAAAAGAAGGCTTTGTTGTTTTGAATGAAATTCCTAAAAAAGGAGCCGATAACAAATTGGTAGTTTTTTTACACCCAAAAACTACTAATGGAGTTTTGATAGAATTGTGTCAAAGTATTTAATGATTTTTAAAAAGGTACAATTCTAATTATCAGTAGGTTTCTGCTTCAGCTTTTTATAATATAATAGTCATGTAAAAACTAAGTAAAAAATATTTGGAACAACCAAAAAATAGTGGTAATATTGCAGCCTCTTAACTGGTCCTATAGCTCAGCTGGTTAGAGCACCTGACTCATAATCAGGTGGTCCCTGGTTCGAGCCCAGGTGGGACCACTGCACCTGACTCATAATCAGGTGGTCCCTGGTTCGAGCCCAGGTGGGACCACTTTTAAAATCAAGCCTTTACAGCAATGTAGAGGCTTTTTTGTTTCTATCAGTACAACATATGTACAACAATTGTTGGACTTTGCAAAGATAGTAAACTTTTCATTCTGTTTCAATTAGCTGTATATTTTTGTATTTTTACGTTTTAAAAAAACACTAGATTTATGAAAAATGTAATTGAAGAAATTTTTTTCTTCCTTCACAGACATATTGAAAAGTTAAATTCAATCTTTAATTCTAAGATAATTTCTCTCATCTTGGCTCCTTTGTTGCCTTTTTCAGTTGTTATCTTAAGTGCTTTTCAATTGAGTAATGGAGTTTATATTTTATTCCATTCAATAATGATACTGTTAGGAATTATTTTCACTTTCATACTTGGAGTATCGTCATTTTATTTTTATAAAAACGATAGTATTTATGTTAAAATTAATAGAGAAAAATCCAATAAGAATTTGTCTCAATTTCAAAGTAATAGTGTAAACTTAAATATTATTACTGAAAAAAAAGTGTTGGAAATCCTCGAAAGCAATAAGGATGAAATTAGTCATTATTATTTCCAACTCAGAAATATAGAAGTTTTTGAATTTGACACTTCATTAGATGACTTTAAAAATTTAATTACAAATTGTTTCAACAACAACCCAAGTGATAGCTATGCTTTTAATTTAGAAATCAGTGCTTACGAAGCTCATTATTTCATTAGGAAGTTTTTGGTTCCATTCTTGGAAAAACTAGATCATAAAATTATTGTACCAAAAAATCGTATTGTTTCACTTCTGAAATACAAAAATGATGATAATTACGTTCCAATAAATATAAAGTCATTTTCAACCAAAACAAGAATAAGTTATACAGATGACCAAAAGAAAATATATGATAGTGTTAAAATGGAGTGACTTCTTCGAATTATTGCGTGACTACGTCGCGAACCCACGTTTCATCTAGTTTCATTCCAATAATTTAGTCTCATAATTCTAAAATATATATTATGAGTCCGCAAAAAATTATTGAACAGTTAAATGAAATTAAAATGATGATTACTAAGGGTAATCAATTTCAGAAAGAAATCTTTACTATTAAGGATTTGATGGCTTATACAGGCTTTTCAGATAGTACTATACATAAATTATCTGCTAAAAAATTAATCCCTCATAATAAACCAACTAATGGTGCTTTATTCTTTGATAGAGTTGAAATAGTTGAATGGATAAGGAAGCATAAAGTGTATTCCGATGAGGAAGTTTTATCTAAATTTTCCAAAGAATTAAAAAAATAAGCGTTCAAAAATCCACTTTTGAACGCTTACAAAGCTTTTTATGTAACTCAAAAAGAGTATATGCAAATATAGGCATTATACTCATTCATCAATTATCTATTTATGGAAGAAATAAGCGTATATGACGTGTCATCACGCAAGGATTCTGTGTATGACAAAATTAAGGAAGAATTATCTAAGTATTTTAAAATCAAGTTTAATGAAATTGCATTGGAATATGAAATATTTGATGCACACTCTAAACGTAAAATCGATTTTAACGAATCCTCTCTGTTGATACATCTTCATAGAGAAAAACTAAATGTTAGTCCACAAGTTTTTAAAACATATTTGAAATCACATTTTATAGAACGTATTAATCCACTAATGGAATATTTTGAAAACTTACCACCTTGGAATGGTAAAGATCATGTTAAAAGCTACGCCAGCTATATAAATACGGACGATAACGAATTGTTTTATCTCCATCTCCTTAAATGGGCAGTTCGTGCAGTCAAAACGGTATTTCTGAAGGAGGCTATAAATAAGCATGTATTAGTTTTAGAAGGTGGGCAGAGTTTTGGTAAATCTTATTTTTTAAATTTTCTATGTCCTGCTCAACTGGAAAAATACTTATATACAAATTTAGGAGTTGGAAAAGATGAACGAGTCAAGCTCGCCAAAGCTTTTATTGTGAACATAGAGGAATTGGATGTGATGGGTAGATATGATATTAATGCAATAAAGGCATTAATAAGTCAGGTATCTATCAATGAACGTTTGCCGTATGGGGATAAGTCAACGCTACTTTATCGAACGTGTTCATTTTTAGCTTCAACAAATCGTGCTGAATTTTTATGTGATGATACAGGTTCTGTACGGTGGATTATTTTTAGTGTTATTGATAAAATTGATTTTTCATACAGTAAGGAATTTAATATTGATAATTTTTGGTCACAAGCTTATCATATTTTTAAGCATCAAAAAGATTTTAAATCAGATTTAACTCAGGAAGAGATAAAAGTTAATGAATTAAGAAATGAACGTTTTACTATCCAAACAGTAGAGAATGAATTTATTTTAAAGTACTATACTACAAGTGATAATCTTTCAGATTTCAGGACAGCATCGGAAATTGTAACAGAACTACAGGTTATAGGTCAAAAATTGAGTAATCAAAAAATTGGTTCAGCCTTAACGAAATATGGCTTTCCTAAAATAAAGCATTCTAAACGGCAAGTCTATGGTTATTTAGCTAAGCCTAAATTTAAGGATTCTCCGTGGGGTTTTACAGATACTTAAGAAAATATAAATATACCTACCTGGTTACCTAATATTATTTAATTAACTCAATAGTAGTGTTTTATTTAGGTAGGTAGCTTCTTGAGATTATTACCTAGCCTACCTAGTTAAGGTAACTCAGGTAACTTCCCGAAAAAGCTACCAGTATTTAAAATAACTGAAAATCATTTGCTTAATTCCGATAGGTAACTAGGTAGGTGAAAAATCAAAATAGAATGAAAGATATAGTGAAACTAAGAAATATTCCGATAATCAATATTTTGAAAAGATTAAATATTGAAGCGGTTGAAAAGAAAAAAGATCAGTTTTGGTTTAAACCCGAATGGAGAGCAGAGCGTACCGCTTCTGTAAAATGTGAAAACAATCTATTTTATGATTTTGGAGAAGGACATGGAGGCAATACAATTGATTATGTTATGAAACATTTTGCAGTAGATTTTAACCAAGCAGTTAAATGGCTACAATCTGAAGATGTTATTTTTTCTTTTGACCCGCCCCAAAAGTGCGATTCAGTGAAGTCGAAAAAACAAAACTCGTATTGTGTAAAAACTGTTCAGCCTTTACAGAATCAAATTCTAATTGATTATTTAGAAAGTCGAAAATTGAATATTGAAATATGTAAAAAGTATTTAGATGAAGTCTATTATACGATTAATCAAAAGAAATATTTTGGTGTGGGATTTAAGAATGATAAGAATCAATATGAAATTCGAAATAAGTACGCCAAGTTATGTTTGGGAATGAAATGGTTTACATGGATTAATAAAAGTAACAAAACCATAATAGTTTTAGAGTCATGGTCGGATTTTCTTTCATTATTGTCTTTGTATCCAAAATGCGAAAAGTCAAAAGATTTTTTGATTCTAAATTCTTTGTTCATGCTTTCAAAAGTAGATAAGGTACTAAATGTGTATGCTGAACTTTTGTTTGCTCTGGACAACGATGTTGCGGGTTCGAATGCAACGGAAAACTGTTTAAAGAAGTGGAATTTAGGAGGAGTAAGATGTCAAGATATTAGGTGTCTGTTTCATGGCTCAAAAGATATAAATGATTTCTTGATTTTAAATATTAAAACAAGTGGTTAGGCTTGTGGGTGATGCTTTGAAAGAGTTTATAATGGCAGTGTATTTAGTAGCAAGTAGGACAGGGGCGGAAAAACCCCTATCCTACTTGCTCTGCGAGGCTAAAGCCTTGAAAATAAGGCTTTCATTAAGAATGAAATTTATAATATTTTATAATTTAAATATAATTTAATACATAACTAACTGATTATCAGTTTTAAAAAATATAATTATGACTAAAAAAAGTATTATTATAGATGAAAAAGCTCATACAGAACTTGGAA
>NCET01000215.1 GCA_002280815.1 Flavobacteriales bacterium 32-34-25
TTTCGAAAAAAAGAACTTTTAAATATTTGTTTTTTAAATATTTTGCATAGATTTGAACTATACTCTTTACATTTTAATCAAAGCTTTATTAATTTATCTGTAAATAATTCAAAAAACAACAACACTTTTTAAAATTTATAAAAAAAAATGAAGCTAACACAGTCACTAACAAGTCATAAGAATTGGTTTATAATCAAACCTAAGTTGACGGGGATTTTAGTTTTTTTGTTTTTTTGCATTATTTTCTCATTAATCATTTCGCAACAATATCAAATTTCGAGAAAAGCTAAGAATGATGCCATGTATGCGCAGCTACAAGCCATACATAAAAGTATTGACCAATCGTTAAAAAATTATTATGTAGATGCGCTAACATTATCATTAACGATTAATGATAATGGCGAACCTCAAAATTTTGAAGCTGTTGGAGAACAAATTCTTAAAGCTAACCCAAATATCGATGCCGTACAACTAGTTCCAAACGGCGTTATTCGATATACTTATCCCGCAAAAGGAAATGAAGCGGCTAATGGAATTGATATTTTAAACAACCCCAAATATCGTGTTGAGGCCTTAAAAGCAATTAAAACGCGTAAAATGTATTTTGCAGGCCCTTTTGAATTGAACCAAGGAGGTCTAGGAATCCTAGGGCGATTAGCTATTTACAAAAACAATCAATTTTGGGGATTTTCGGCAATTCTTATTCGATTAAACACATTATTAGAGAAACCAGAAATTGAACAAATTAATCAATCAAAATACCATTTTCAGTTTTCTAAAATTGATCCTATCACCCTAAAGGAAGTGTTTTTTTTAGCTTCCAAAGAAAAATTGAATCCTAAAAATGCTGTAACTTCTGTAATTCCTGATGGAGACTGGAAACTATTTCTAATTGATAAAAAACCAAATGAGTTAGTATTGCCTTTTATAGTACGTTCTCTTTTGGCTTTATTTTTGGCTTCTTTAATTGGTTTCTTAACAACTTCTTTTTTTAAAAAACCTGCTGAATTAGAAATTTTACTTCAAAAACAAGCTGATGAACTTTTAAAAAACGAAATGAAATTTAAAAGTGTCTTTGACCAAGCTGCTGTAGGAATCACCTATGTTGATACTATTACAGGACAACTCTTAGAAGCCAATAAAAAGTATTGTGATCTACTAGGCTATACCGAGCAGGAAATAAAACAAAAAAACATACAATCTATTGTTCATCCCGATGATTTGAACGAATCATTTTCAAACTTAGAAAAGTTAAGAAAAGGAATTATTAGAGAATATACTACGGAAAGAAAACATATTACAAAATCCAATGAAACCATTTGGATCAGACTTACTATTTCTCCGCTTTGGGAAAACAATGCCTCCCCTACAAATCATATTGCTATTGTTGAAAATGTAACCAAACGCAAACTTGCAGAAGAAGTTATATTTAATTCGCAATTACGAATAGAATCGCTGATCAATACCGTTGACGGAATTGTATGGGAATGTGATGCTAAAACTTTAGAATTTACTTTTATCAGTAAAAAAGTAGAAGACATTTTAGGTTATACTGCTCAAGAATGGATGAGTACTCCAAATTTCTGGGCCGATCATATTTACCATAAAGACAAAGAGCAATCTATTAATTTTTGTATAGAACAAACAACGCTTAAATTAAATCATGATTTCGAATACCGAATGATTGCTAAAGACGGATCTATTGTTTGGGTAAGAGATATAGTCAATGTAATTGTTGAAAATGAAGAGGTAAAAAGCCTTAGAGGCATCATGATTGATGTAACTAAAACCAAACAAATTGAAAGAGATTTAAATAATTCATTCAATTTAGTAAGCGAACAAAACAAAAGGCTGCTGAATTTTTCTTACATAGTTTCTCATAATTTAAGATCGCACACCAGTAATATTTCGTCTATAGTTGATTTAATTGATAGTTCCGAATCAGAAGAAGAAAAAGAAGAAATGGTTCAATTACTAAAATCAGTTTCTGATTCTCTAAACGAAACCATGCTCAACCTTAACGAAATTGTCAATATCCAAACCAATATAGGTTTAGTTACAGAAAACTTAAATTTAAAACAATACTTAGACAATACATTAACTATACTTGCGGATCAAATTGAATTGAAAGGCGTTACAATAGTTTCTTCAATAAATAAGGATGTCGAAGTTAATTACAATGCCGCTTATCTGGAAAGTATTTTGTACAATCTTATTTCAAACGCCATTCGTTACAGCCATCATGAAAGAAATCCTACTATAAACATTGATTGTTTTACTGAAAATAAAAAAACTGTTCTTCAAATATCCGACAACGGAATAGGAATTGACCTGGATAAAAACGGTCAAAAAATATTTGGAATGTATAAAAAATTCAGCAATCACAAAGACTCAAAGGGCATTGGATTGTTCATTACCAAAAACCAAATTGATGCCATGGGAGGCAGTATAACTGTAGAAAGCGAGCCCAATTTAGGAACTACTTTTAAAGTGTATATATCATGAACGAAAAAACAATTTGGGTTATAGACGATGATCCTATTTATCAAATTATAATGAAAAAAATAATCCTTAAATCGGGGATTTTTTCATCCAATTCTTCTTTTTCGAATGGAAAAGAAGCTATTGATTCGTTAAAAAAAATCATCCTGAAAAAGGATAAAATGCCTAATATTATACTCGGATGGGGATTTATGGATGAAATAAGCTTTTTAAAACCTCAAATCAATACTGAAATTCAAATATACATTTCCAGCTCATCAATAGCCATTGAAGACAAAGAAAGGGCTAAAAACAATCCAGGGATTTTAGGCTATATGTGTAAACCTGTAACACTTGATGACTTAATAAAAATTGCCACTACTTAATTAGAAAACTTATTGGCAACCCCCATTTTTATTACTTCCAAAGTTGCATTCGTATTAATTAACTCTTCTATAATTAAAGAGCGCAAAAGAGTAATATCATCACAATCAAAATGTTTTGCCCAAGAAGTCAGCTCAATTAAATTTCTAATTTGCTTGATTCTTTTGGTCGTTTCTACGCTGTTACGAAGCACCGCTTTTTGATTGTATTCTGGATTATTCCTATGCTGATAATTCACTGTATTCTTAGCATAATCCATTTCTAAATAATACAATTTTTCGATAGCATTATCCGGATAAAAACAATCCCATTTTGCAAAACCTATTTTAAATTTAGAGACCGTCTCGGGTTCCATCGCAACTAAACGCCATTTGCTATTAGCCAATCGTCCCCAATGATTAGAAACGCGATACATTCCTTCTTGAGTATAATAATAACTACTTATAACTACTTCCTGCCTTGCTTTCAAATTGGATTCTCAATCCTTTTAAAGCATCTGGAAGGACTTCGTAAAAAACACAAAAGGTATTTTTAAAAGAATTAGGATGAGGTCTAAAGTTTTTTTGCATAAGCGCAAATATACTTAGAAACCATAAAACAGCCTAAAGCCAAGAATAATTGATTAACTTTGCAGCAGAATTTTTAAATAAAATGCCATGACAAAATCTTCAGAAGGAAAGATGTTACAAAAAGGAGTATTTACAGGAATTATTGAAAAAGATGAAAATAACAACTTTTTTTGTGGAGAATACTTACTAGATTACAAAATGGTTCAGGCTAAACACGCTGTTGGCGATTGGATTACCATAAAATCAGTTATTGAAAACCCAAGTGATATAAGCTACAACAAGTATCCTAAAAAGTCTAAAAACTTTGATAAGGCTAACAACAAACCAGAACAATAATCATTGTAAATCAGAATATTAAGTCAAAAAAAAGTTTTTGCTTTTTTTTTGCTGATAAAGTAATAACTTAAAAAAAAGTGTACCTTTGCAAAAAAATTGTCGAATTCTAAAACAGAACAACATCTGTTTTACATTAACAGACAAGTAGTTACCTTAATTTATGAAAAAAATAGTTGAATACCGCAAGCTCTTAAATGTAGATAAAACTGCACAGCTAAAAGATTTAAAAACCATTTACCGTAATGCGATGAAAGAAGCGCACCCTGATAAATTTCAAGGTGACGAAGCTGGTTTAAAAGAAGCTGAAGAAAACAGTAAAAAAATTATTGAAGCTTACCACTTTTTAGTAAGTATCAATCCTGAAACTATTAAAGCTAATTTACCTGAATATAACGAAACGATTGCTACTGCAACTGTTACTGATTATAAATTTGTAGAAGGTAGATTAATTATCAATTTTTCTAACGGAAGTGTTTACGAATACATTAGTGTTCCTAAAGCAACTTACGTAAAAATGGTAAATGCTGAATCTCCTGCAAGATTTGCTAAAAGACATATCTTTAATGCGTTTCCTTACAGAAAAACAATAAACCAAGATTAATTAGATTAATCTAACGATATAAAAAAAGCCAGTAAAAAATTATTTTACTGGCTTTTTTCGTTGCTATAAATTGGTGATTTATTCCAGAATAAAATTCACACTTACATTAGCGGTAATGGTGATCTCCCCTACTGCCAAAGTTTCTTTTGGAGCTGCAGCATCACTTTCCATAGCCATTGCTGTTTTAAATCTAGCATAAACAGGTTGCGGATAATAAGTTTGAGAATTATCAGATATTGTCATAGCTTTACCCACTTTTTGTCCTAAAACAGAAACATAATCTTCGGCTTTGAGCTTGGCTTGTTTCATTGCTAATTTTCTTGCTTCTGATTCGTACTGTGCTAATTTAGACGATTGAAAAGTTACATTATCAATTCGGTTAATTCCTTGAACTACTAAACCTTCCATCAACTCGTCATACTTGTTTAAATCTCTAACAATAATTTCTATGGTTTGCGTAGCATTATAAGTAGTTTTCTTTTTTTCATAATCGTAAACTGGATTTAAAGCTACTCGTTGTGTTTTGTAATCGGCTGCTGCCAAATTCATTTTTTTAATCAACTTTAATACGGCATCTATTTGCTCATCGTTTTTTTGTTTTACTTCTTTGGCATTGTTCCCTTTTGTTTCAACCGTAGCCGAAATTACAGCTTCGTCAGGAATTACTTTTACTTTTCCTTCACCTGAAACGGTTATTTGTGGAACTTGTTTAATTTCTTGACCATAAGACAAAGTCATAAACATTACTGACATAAATACTATTGCTCTTTTCATTTTTATATTTTTTTAAAATTTCCTAGTCATTATCCAAAAGTTGTGCCATTAAATCTTCTTCAACTTTATTAAAATAAAAAGAAGAAGGATTGGAATAGTTAACAAACTGACCATCAATGGATGTAACAAAATTAAATTTGGAAAAACTAATAACGTAATTAAATAGCCACCTATTGCTCCGCCAAAATGTGCTGTATGTCCTATATTGTCATTCTTAGCTTTCATTCCGTAAATTGAATACAGCAAGTACAAAATTCCAAATACGTAAGCAGGCATTGGAATAATAAAAAAGATTCCCAACATCATATCAGGCTGCAACAATATTGCCGAATACAA
The DNA here is from genome assembly GCA_002280815.1 of Flavobacteriales bacterium 32-34-25. GTDB lineage: Bacteria > Bacteroidota > Bacteroidia > Flavobacteriales > Flavobacteriaceae > Flavobacterium. The sequence continues at coordinate 5,482 of NCET01000215.1, forward strand.
AATTCCGGTAACTGCTCCCGAAGCACCAACAGCACGATAATTATAATCGTTTTTATGCAAAACAAGGGTTAGTAAACTTCCAAAAAGCAAACTGGCAAAATAAACCGCAATAAACAATAAGTCACCTAAATAAGCAGTGACTACTGGAGCAAAAAAGTAAAGCGTAATCATATTAAAAATTAAATGCCCCATATCTACATGTAAAAATCCTGAAGTTAACATCCTGATTTTTTCTCCAGAACGGATGCTTCCTATATGAAATTCGTATTTTCTAAAAAAAGAATAATCATTAAATCCTTTATAACTAAAAAGTACATTAGCAAGTATCAGGGCGATCAAAAAGGTATTCATAGGTAGTTTTTATTGTGAATGGTAAATATAACAATTCCGCCAGAAGCAATCAGGAAGTAAACGCACTTTATTATCGTTATTCATTTTTGGCTTATATTTGCATAAAAAATACCGCATGCAATTTTTAGCTTTTATAATCGCTTATCCATTTCTTTGGTTTATATCGATTTTGCCTTTTCGAATATTTTATTGGATATCTGATATTGTCTATTTTATTGTTTACTATATCATTCAATATCGTAAAGAAATCGTAAGAAACAATCTAAAAATTACATTGCCTCACCTTAGCGACAAAGAACGTTTAGCTATTGAGAAAAAATTCTACCAGCATTTTTGCGATCAATTTATGGAAATGACAAAAACCATGACTTTTTCTCATAAAGAAATGGACAAACGTTTTAAGATTACCAACTTAGAATTAATGAAAGAATACGAAGAAAAAGGCAAAAGTATTATGCTCTTAGCTTCGCATTACGCTAATTGGGAATGGTTAGTAGCACTGAATTTAAAAATGTCTTATCAAGGTGTTGCTGTTTATAAAAAAATAGCCAACCGTTATTTTGACAAGCTTATTAAAGACATTCGCTCAAAATACAACACCGAATTAGTTTCTACTGATAAAACCATTCCGTTGATGGCTAATAACAATCGAAAAGGGATTTTGTGTGTTTATGGGTTGGTAAGTGACCAATCTCCAAAAACAGCTCAAATTGCACATTGGGAAAGCTTTATGGGAATAGAAACCCCCGTTCACATTGGACCTGAATTATTATCTAAAAAATACAATCTGAATGTAGTTTTTGCAAAAATAAAAAAGGTGAAAAGAGGTTATTATGAAGCTACTTTAGTTCCCATAACCGATGATGCAAAATCACTTCCGAATTACGAAATTATTCATCGTTACATTAAAGAAGTCGAAAAACAAATCCATGAAGCTCCTGAGTATTACTTCTGGACACACAAAAGGTGGAAGCACCGAAAAAAATAATCAAAAAAAGGGTAGTCGAAAATTTTCAACTACCCTTTCTAAATTTATTTCAGAACAAATTATTTTCCTCCGTTAGCCTGAAGGTCAGCAATACATTTTGCATCAAGTTGCGGAACAGTTCCTCCAAGAATATTTCCTGCTTCGGATTCCCAGTACATCAAACAAGTTTCTACATCACAATGTCTTTTATGATCAGGATCTTCATGGTCTGATTGTAATGCCGTTCCTATATTAGTCAATCCTAAAATATGTCCAAATTCATGATTAATTACCGTAGTTTCTAAAACCGTTCTACTGGGTTTAAACTGTGTACCACTTAATTTTCGAATAGTGTTTTCATAAATAACAAAAGACGTATTTCTATAAGCCGTTCCTAAAACTACAGACGTATTAGTATCTATAGAAGATTTTGCATCGGCAAAAAACGCCCAAACCGCTATTTCACTTCCTTCATTATAATGAATTCGGTTCGCTTCTTCAATAGCCATAATTTGTGCATTCGTATAAGTTTCATTACCTGGTGACGGAATCGGTCTTTTTTCGACTGTAATTCCTCCTGGTTTGTTAATTCGACTGTTTAAAAATGAAACAAAATTAGTAATTGCTGTTGTGGAGGGTTCAAAACCTTCCACATAAACTATTTCGATAATCATACTGTCAAACTTGTCATCTGACAATAAATCATTTGCTGAAGCTCCTAATGTTTTTCTATTGTTAACATGTATGTTTTCAGCACTGTCTTTTGAACAAGAGCTTAATACTAATAAAAACAAGCTAATTACAGCAATTATTTTCTTCATTTTCTAAGTTTTACAAAAAACTACTTTTTTATAGAATATAAATTAAAAACAAATTAATTGTAAAAGCTAATCGTAGTCAATTAAATTTGTTTCAATACTAATTTTATAGCACTATTGGTTTTACTCTCTAAAGTAATTGTTGAAGAGGTAAAGCTTGTTACTTTCCATGTTTTATTAAACAAACTAAAATCAGTACTTCCTGCAAAACCAATTTGTAAATACACATTTGTATCCGAAGTTACACTATAAGTTCCTGTTGCAATTGTAGTTAATATATTCATTGATTTAACTTTCCAATCGTTAGCAAAATCAATCGTTGTATTCACATAATTACTAGCCGAATCAGCACCCGCATTAATATATGAGTTTACTTTAAAAGTACCATTTACTAAAATAGCTTCTAAATCTTCCTTCTCATCTTCGGCTTCGTCTATTGCTTCTTCAATATTCAAAGCGGCATTAACACTGGCCTTAAACTCTACATCACTATTAATTTCTAGAGTAGAATTATCCCCAAGTGTAACACTTATAGGATATTTAACCGAAAAATATTCGGTACTACTCATATTTTGCATGTACGTAAAAAGCTCTTTTTCTGATTCAAATGTTACAGTTCCGGTTTGTTCTAAACTGGCATCATAAGTTAAAATTGCAATTGGATAATCAATATTTAATGTAGAAATAGCA
>NCET01000216.1 GCA_002280815.1 Flavobacteriales bacterium 32-34-25
GGCTAATAACAAATCCATATCATCAATCAATTCTAAAAATTCCTTGCTGTATTTATCAAATGCTGCTTTATCATTATTTTGATACGCTTTAGTTATTTCTTGTTGCAAAGGCAAGGCATAATTAGCCAAAACTTGTCTGCTCACATCTACCAAATCATATTGGAAACCATCTGATTTTTGAGCAACAGGAATGGCTTTTATAAAAAGATCCCAGGCTGGAAGTAAATCTTTTGGTGCATAATTTAATTTGGTTCTTGCCCAACGACGATAGCCTTCAAAAGTAGGACGCGACACAATAATAGACTCCGCTCCATCACGAATCACTTGTCCGTTATAGACTGTTTTTACCAAAATATCCCAGGCTTTTGAAATATCAGCATTTGACTTTCCGTAGCGGTTTAAAGTGTATTTAGCTAACCATGAATTTAATTCAATTGGTGTGTCTCGCCAGGTATTATCCGTCATCAACTCATACAAAACCGGATTTTGTTCAATGGCTTCCATTGTCAATCCAATTCCTTTTAATTTTCCTGATTTAGGATCTTTTAAAGCTTTAGCAGGTTCATTGGCAACGGCTTCAATTCTTCCAAACATCGAAATATTTCCACCAAAATTGTGCAGCATATTCCAAATCCATTGTTTGCCATAAAAAGCTTCTGTTCGTTTCCAAACGGGTTCAATTTCGGTAGCCAAATCCAAAATAATCATGCGATCATCAGGAACAGCATCGAGCATTCCTTTGATTTGTGGCGCTTCCCAAAATTCTCTGTGACTGTAAAAAAGCCAGCCTTGCATTACCCAAACCGCATCTTTATCGGCTGATTTCATGCCTTCGAAAATCTTCTTACTCAATTCAGAAAGATAAACAGGATCGTTTGATGGCGGTGTATTTTCATTAAATGTATCTGCTATCATTTCCCCAGTTGGTTTGCTTTAATTTGGCATTCGGAAAAAACTTTTTAAAAGACGCCGGAACGTGTCCTGTAAAAGCAGGCAACACGGTTTTCATTCCCAGTTCGCGTTCTCTTTTTAGAATTTTCAACTGCAAATCGCGGTGTGTATCTTTCCAGTTTTTTGATAAAGGTCCGCCCCAACCGTCTAAATTTCCCATCCAAAACCAGGAAAAATAAGCTGGTCCGCTAAAAAAAGTGCCTAAATCTTCATCGGTAAACCCATACGATTTATAGACTTCATCCCAAATGTATTCTTCTCCCGTAATGGCAAGCGGCATGTTGATTCCGTGCAAAGCCATCCAGTCGATTTCTTTTTCCCAACGCTCCCAATTCCACCAACTCATGCTGTAATTAAAGGTACAATAGTTCAAATAATAGCGGTATTCGTAAGGTGTTTTTTTATGAATCATTTTTGGAACTGCCGGTAATTTTTTAGGCAAATTCAAATTGGTTCCATTCCAAGTGATTTGACTATGCGTGTATTGGTTAAGATAATAATACAAGGCCGATGCAACCGAAACACCATTGTTTCCTCTTAAAAGAATTTTATCTCCTTTAGATGCAATTTCGAACCAGTCTTCTTTAGCTGAAGTATCAATTTCGACACTAAATTGCGAAGCATGATTTGGTACAATACGAGCAATGAGCTGGCTGACAGTAGTAGCTATTTCTGTTTCCGGTTTTGTCGATTGACAGTTTCCTGCTTCAAAAACAAAAACAACAAACAATAGGATAAATTTTAGATTGGTTTTCATCTATTTTAAGATTATATTATACAAAATCAGAAACTGGAAATACCAGTTGGTTTTATTTTTAGTATGTTGTGATTGGCATCAAAATTCAAACTGTCAATACATATTTGGCGTAAAACATATTTTTCCTTTTGCGGAAAAATGCGATGGTACAAGATATAGTCCTGTCCTTTTTCATTAAATACAGAATGATGTCCCGGTCCATAAGTTATACTATCAGCGGTGGTTTCCAGAATGGGACTATTTGCCGCAGTTTCAAATGGTCCCAATGGAGAATTTCCCACAGCATATCCTACTTTATAAGTGGCATCTATTGCTTTGCCTGATGAATACATCAAGTAGTATTTCCCAAAACGTTTGATCATATATGGAGCCTCAAAATAATCTTTAGGAGTAACCGCTTTGGGTTCTCCATCAAATGAAATCATATCCGAATTGAGCCTGGTTGCCATGCAAACACCATTTATCCAGTTAAATCCCGAACCCCAATATAGATAAGCCTGACCATCTTCATCAATAAAACAATCAGCATCGATATTATGTACAGCAGGATAATCTTTAGACGAAATTAAAGGCGAAAGATCATCTTTTGCATTTTTCCACGGACCTAACGGAGCATCGCTCACACCAGCCCAAATTTCGCTTCCAACAGAAACATACATATAATATTTTCCGTTAGCTGCTTTTTTTACAGAAGGTGCCCATACCATAGAACCATTTGAGCCCGGACTTGTACATGCTTTTTTTGTTGGCCAGTTTAAATGATGACGTTCAAATTTCACGAAATCCTTTGTTGAAAACACCGCCAGTTCATCACCTCCCCAGGGATCAATTGTGGCATAAATAAAAAATGTATCACCCTCTTTTACAATGCAGGGATCTGCAAAATAGCCCTCTATAATGGGATTTGCTATTTTTGATTTAGTTTGTAGATTTTCCTTCTTGCCTGTAAGCTTACACGAAATCAGCAACATACTCATCAGCAAAATAAAAATACCCGGTTTAAAATTCTTCATTATTACTATTTTAATCATCAATAAAAATTATTATTCTTCAATTATTTGATCTGATTTAGAAGGCGGAACTTGTTTAGTTCCCCAAGTTTTAGATGGCGTTGCAGCCATTTCAAATTCTAACACACCACCTGCAACAATATCACTGTGTTCAATAAAGGCATTTTCGAATGCTTTTCCGTTAAATGTTACTGATTTAATGTATTTGTTTTTATCCGAAAGATTTTTGGCTTTGATCGTAAAATCTTTTCCGTTTTCCTGATGAATCACCGTTTGTTTGAAATAAGGTGAATTGATTAAATAATAGGATTGTCCCGCATTAGGATACAAGCCCATCATGTGAAAAGCCAGCCACGAAGACATGGCACCTGAATCGTCATTTCCTGGAATTCCGTTTCGACTACTATTGTAATTTTTATCAATAATTTGGTGAATGCGATCGTTACTCAAATCAGGATGACCAATCCAGTGGTATAAATTTGGACTCAAAAACGAAGGTTCGTTCGCCACATTGTAAAATTGCTTATCAAATAGCGTATTAAGCCTTTTCTTGAAAGCTTCATTTCCACCTGTTTTTTTAATCAGCATCGCTACATCATGCGGCACGGAAAGCGAATATTCCCAAGAACTGGCTTCGTAGAAAACACCACACCACCAGCAAACACAATTAGGCCAATCCTGCGCTAAAGGCGTGTAAGGCACATAAGAAATTTTCCCGTTGGTTGCAGCACATTGAATACTGTCTACCCATTTTCTATTGGAATCTTTAGGCATAATAAAACCACGGGAACCATTGTCTTCGATGTCTCTCCAAAGGTTTTGCCAGTTGTCAGCCTGCTTGATAAAACGCCAATATTCTCCTTTACGTTTGGTTCCTTTAGCTACAATTGCCAGACAATAATCATTATACTTTCATCATCGCTTCCAATGCCAACTTGTAATTAATGCCTTCCAGTCCTTTTACAAAAGCATCTGCAATAACCACCTCAGCATTTGAACCTCCTTGAGTTCTTCCATTTGCATTTCCGCTTCTGGCTTCCGGCAAATAACCATCGCGTTTGTAGATTTGCAACATCGCATTCACGATATCTACTTCTCTGGAAGGATTCAAAAGTGTAATTAACGGACTTGAAGAACGATAGGTATCCCAAATAGCATAAAAATCGTCATAATAAGGAGAATCATTTTCCCATAACGGATTTTCTCCTGTACGATCCACAGGCATCAACATAGTGTGATATAATCCTGTGTAAAACATGGTTTTCTTTTCTACCGAAGCTTCTTTTTCAACCTCCACTCTTTTTAATAAATCTTCCCATTTTTGTTGGGTTTCGGCTAATTCTTTATTAAAATCCCAATGCGGAATTTCGTTATCTATATTTTCTCTGGCTTTCAAAGTGCTAATAAAAGAAATTCCGATTTTCATGTTCACCGTTTTATTTGCCAAACTTTCGAAAAATAACATTGCTCCCGTTTTCTTGCCGCTATCAACTTGGTTTTTCTGATTTGGAAAAAACTTCTCGTCTTTCCAAGTAGAGAAATTAGCAAAAGGCTGATCGAATACAGCAGAGAAATAAACGGTATATGTACTTCCGTTGTTCCAACCACCACGAATTTTAGTATACCCACGAACTTCAGTATCCGAAATCACTTCAACTTGAGAACCCACAAATTGCTGAGTCTCTCTTCCGTCAGGAATAATGGATTCGTCCAGATATCGTCCTAAATCCACTTTAATTGCGTTTTTAGTATTCGAATTAAAAACGAATTTGTAAAAAGCTGCTCTGTCAGAAGTCGTGATTTCTGTTTGAATATTCCACTTTTTCAATAAAGCGCTGTAATATCCTAAGGCTACTTTTTCGTTTTCACGAAGCGATTCCTGTTTTATAGTTTCGAAATCCCCAGAAATAGGCATAATAGAAACATTTCCATATTTAGCTCCACCACCCGTTCCACTTACATGCACCTGACTAAAGCCATAAATGGGTCTGTTTAAATCAGTAGAAAAACCACTATTCGCATTTAAATCATTATCAGGTCCTGGTTTGATCATTCCGTAAGGACATGATGGTCCTACAAAAACATTCCCCAATCCTTCTGACCCAATCATGGGATCCACAAAACGATGATTTTGTGCATTCAGACAAAAACATTGTAATAAGAAGGTTAAACAAATGAAAACGGAATTCTGGTTTTTCTTCATAACTTTTATTTTTAAATACTAAGAATCTGTTTAAGAATCATCAAAATTAATTCCCCTTCCCTAAAGGGTGTAATTTTGATGATTCTTGAAGCAATTTTTAAGGTATCGTTTTTATATTTAATTCTTTCAAATCTGTTTTGGCTTCGGCTACATTTTTTAAAACAACTTGTTCGTGTTTTGCTTCCGGCAAATCAATTTGTTCCATATTCAAATTCTGAACATCATCAAAAACAAAGGCAGGGCGGAAATCAGCATTATCCAAAGTAACTTTTACTTTTTTAAAACTAATTCCTTTAGCGTGACGCACATAAAATGCCCAGGCTGGCAATTCGCCAAACATCGAAAATTCAGGATAATCTTTAACTTTTTCCGGCACTTGATCCAATCGGTTTAATGGTACGTAAGCCATTCCTTTCGTTGCTCTTCCCGGAAACGAAATAGTAATATTTTCTAAATTGACATTCTCAATTTGGTATCCCGGAATCCCAACAATTGACGATGGAAACGGATTGTGAAAAAAATCGACTTCAGGACCTCTTAAATCATAATTGATATCCGGACGTCCAAAAGGCAGCTGCACTTTTACATCTTTAATACTTACATTTTTGATGCTTCCTGCTTTTTCGCCGCTTCGTTGTCCTATTCGAATAAAAATAGCATTTCCTGTATTTACTGCATTAATATTAGAAACTTCAATATTTTCTATGGCAGCTCCATCAACCGATTCGATAGCAATTGCGGAACGAAATGTATCATAGACTTCTATATCTTTTATCACCACATTTTTAAATCCGCCGTAAGATGCTGTTCCAAATTTTATGGCGCTGGCACTGGATTTTATTGTGCAATTAGCAATATAAATGCCATCATTAGCATATCCCGGATAATAGGATTTTAAACAAATTCCATCATCGGCAGTGTCTAAATCACAATTAGTAACCTTCACATTTTTACAATCGGTAATATCGATTCCATCATTATTCCAATACGAACGATTAACCACTTTTAATCCGTTTATATTTAGATTAGCACACAATTCGAAAGACAATCCCCAGCAAGAAGCAGCACCAACTTCCAAACCTTCAATGATTATGTTATCACACTGAGAAAAACGAAACAACTTAGGTCTCATGGTTTCATTAGGTCTGTTTCTTCGAATGGTATAATTAGGATCAATCACAATTCCGGCATGATGCAAACTGTCAATATGTAGAGCCAATTGTAAACCTTGTCCGTCTATTTTTCCTTTTCCATACAATTTCACATTCGTTGCTTTATGTGCTAAAACTAAAGCCATTTGGGAGTTATCATCTTTTTTGGGAGAATCAGGTCTTCCTGGAAATTCCATTTTGTAATAATCCTTAGGATTTGTACTTCCTAACAAAACGGCACCTTCATCCAGACGCAAACTCACATTTGTTTTCATTTGAATACTGCCTGATAAAAATTCTCCTTTTGGAAAAACAACACATCCGCCTTTGTTTTTAAAAGCGGCATCAATTGCTTTTTGAATAGCAATGGTATTCAGGGTTTTTCCGTCTGCTTTTGCACCATAATTAGTAATTAAAAACTCTTTTGAAGTTTTTGCTGTTTTTTGTGCTTGGGTTTTGAATCCCAACAAAAAAACGCCTACTAATAAGGCTATAAAAAACAGTTTTGGAATTATTTTTAACATCATATTCATTTTTTACATTTTCTTTACCTTAATTCAAAAACACTTAGAATTCAAACACTTAAGTCTTTAATAAAACAATATTTTACTTAAAAAAAAGCACAAAAAAAGTACACAGATGACACCGATTGATTAAGTATCATCTGTGCACTTCTTTTTTGAGTTTCAGAATTTCAAATCCTACAAAAAATCAAGCGCTGTATGTATGCTTTATTTTATGTAAGCTTCTAATTTATCTAAAGTATTTATTTCTTTTTCTCTGGCTGATGCTGATGCAATTTCAGTTGCTAAATATTTTGTTGGCTTAGAGATTAATAAATACTGTGTTCCATCATCGGTACTTTTTACATAATTCTTAGGATTGTATTTTATTGCTGCTCCAATTCCCACTACTTCTGCGGCTACATCCTCAGGATGCGTTCCCCAAACAGCGATATAATGTTACCGGATTCAACGAAACTAATTTTTCTCCGTCCCAAAGTTTTACTCCTCCTAAACCTACAGTTGACGCTACTTTATAATAATCAGCTCCCCAGCCTTCTTTTTGTTGCGCCGGAGTTGGATACCAATGTGCTGCTTTCAATTCTAAACCTTTCTTAGCTTTATTGTAAACATCAATTGCTACTTTATCACTAAAATAGATTCGCAATGCCATCCACTCGTTTTCGACTGCTGGTCCATGATGTCCGATTGTATTGTATAAATCTCCTGATTCAGAACCAATGTCAGTCAGGTAACTTATTTTATCGGCTTTCATATACAAACTGGTGTCTGTATTATTTTGTGCAAAACAAATACCGCCAAACAGCAAAGCAGCCATAAATGATAATTTCATAATTTCAATTATTTATAGATTAAACTTAATTTTCGTAAAATTAAGTAAACTTTCTACAATGCCCGAAAAATTACTTGATTATTCAGGATACTCGCATTTATTTTTTTAGCCACGAATTTCACTAATTATCACAAATTTTATTAATCTTTAAAATTGAATTACACTAATTTTAATTGTTGCTAGGAACGTGGCAATCTGAATTTGTGTAATTAAACCAGATTATTTTTCGTGTAAATTTGTGCAATTCGTGGTCAACTTTTTTTAAAGCAAATGCCTTGTCTATTTTTAAGAAATCGTCATTTTATGCTGAAACGGTGTAAAACCGGTAATATAAACATGCAATCCATCGGTACGTAAACTTCCCTGATGATAGGTGTACTCTTCGCTATCTAAGTTATTTACGTTTTGATGTTCGCTCATTCCGGGACCTAATTCGATACCATCATTTCCCATACTTAACTGAGTATTCCCTGATTTCAGGAAATAATTTCCTTTTTCTTCTACTGTTGCTCCTGCAATCTGAGTTCCTTCTTTAAAGCACATTTCAATAGTTATCTCTACATTAGGAGGTCCGTCAACTTTAAAATCCAAAATCAGTTCTCCATTATTTTCTTCTATTTCAATAGTCGTTGTTTGCGTTTTTATATTCGAAGCAACCCTATTTTCAAAATCCATTTTGTTCCAGAACCTTTTATCTTTTGATTCTGATAATTGATAATCACCATCTGTTTTAATAAATTCCGGAGCAAGCGGCTGATAATAATCGGCTTCTTTGGTTTCTTTCAAAATGTATTTATTCCCTAATTTTTCGATACCATCACTACTGAAATAACCCATTCTGAAAAATGAAGATGACAATCGCATGTATTTTAAAATCGCATCTCCTTTTCGATACATTAAAAAATTAGGATTAGACGATCTTCCTGAAACAATCATTACTGGTTTATCGTTCCCACCAAAAACAGTTATAGCTGTGTTTCCGCGTCGAATTCGTGCCAAATTGGATATAGCAAAAAGCTTTTCGAAATCATTAACTAATTTTACTTCAGTTGGAACTTGCTGTTGCAACTTTGGATTATCCATAAAAGCCACCAACGAATTCTGCAAAATATATTGATCAAAATCAGCATTTTTTTCGATGAGATTGACCATGTACACAAACATTGGATTTCCAGTATGTATAGCCATAAAACGGTATTGCAAATAAAAATTAGTAACCGTTAAATTCATAAACTGATCCTGTCTTTTAGAATCCACTGTAACTAAATCGCCATTTGGTTCTGAGTAATAATAATACGTGATCAGATTTTTTTGAACAATATCCAGCAACTCTGGTTTATTCAATAAAGTTGCCATGGTAATTAAAGCCTTGTCAATAACTGCCGAATACACTCCGCTTCGTTCCGAATAATGTCCATCCTGATTGAGATAAATCCCTTCAGCTAGCCACTGATTGATTCTGTTGATGTATCTCACATCCGGATAAAGTGAATTGATATTGGCCAAAGCCGCACAAACCACCCATCGATGATTAGGAGTATGCACTCCACCCGTTATCATGGCTTCTCCAGCATTCTGGATAAACTTTTTAAGCTTATTTCTTAGTTCTTCTAATTGCGTTTGTTTATTCGAATTTAAAACCGTGGCTGCTGAACAAATGGATTCCAACACAAAAGCCGTATCAGGTGGCGATTGTCTGTTTCCTCCAGCATCAACCGTTCCATCACTGTATTGTCCTTTTAATAATACATCAGCCGATTGATTCAAACGCTCGACAGCAATTTTAGACTTATAAAATTTCGATTCCGAATGAGAAATCGAAGCGGATAGTACCGCAATACTATTTGCCAAAGAACGAAAACTACTCAAACGAATAGCCGAATCTGTCAGCTCTTTTTGAAGCAGCTGCTCCACCTTTGCATCATTACTGAAAAGAAGTTTTTTCATTAAAAGAGAATCCAGCTTAGCTGTCGGGGCACTAAAAAATCCATCATTTGCCAAAACAGCGTCGCTAACCAAAGCGCCAAGCAATGATAGACTTCCTAGTTTTAAAAATTCGCCACGACTAATCTTATTCATACTGATTTTCTTTTGCAAATAACTACACTAAATCATAAATACAGCTTGCAGCTCCCAATAATGCTGCATTTTCATTATCGGCAGAAATTTGAATGCTGATTTCGTATTCTGCCTCTTTAAGTTTTTTATTAAAAGCCGGTAAAAACAAAGAACTTGCATTGGCAATTTTACCCCCTATTATGAAATGTTCTACTGAAAACTTTTTAAAACAAGGAATCACAATATCAGCCAAGTCATCTCCCATTTCTTCAAACACTTTTAGAGCATTTTTATCACCAGATATCGCACGATTATAAAGTTCTAATCCGTTTTCGAGCTTGATCTCAGTTAAATCATAATATTTAGACAACAATCCTCTCAAAGACACATAATCTTCTGCTATCCCATTTTTAAAAGACAAATTCCATATTTCTCCATCTGTAGGTACTTGAATCCCCGAACTGACTGACTTACCATTATCTACAAAACAAGATCCCAATCCTGTTCCTAATGTAACAGCCATGACTCTTTTGAGCAAATTATGCTTATCTTTATAAACTTCACCCATTCCAAAACAAGTAGCATCATTTTCGAAAAAGACATTAAAATCATTAGAAAAGTCAAGTCGCTCTTTTATTAAATCGCCAACATTTAATCCATAAAAATTTTCATATTTTGCCTGTCCTTTAATCATTGAAACACCATTTTCATAATCGAATGGCCCTGGTATACAAACAGTAACCCCAAATACATCTTCTATTTCTGATTTTTTCAAGGAAGACTTAATCGATTTTTCCCAAAAATCCATAACCTGATTTACTGGTAAATTTGAATCAAAATTTTCCTTATGTATAGAAAAATTTAAGACTTCCATATTTATTACATCAATAACAGCGGAAGTAATATGTGTTCCCCCAACATCCATTCCGATAGCATACTTTTTTTTCATTTTATAATCTCAATTAAAATTCTATGTTTATTTTATTTATTGAAAACTATCAATTATTTGAAAATCCTTAACGTTTTCATCAGAAAACCAAAAAAAACACTGCTTCGTTTATAACAATATGATTTATTGCATTCTATAAATTTAAAATCAATAAATTATCAACTAAAGCGCCAAGCAAGAATAGTCTCAACACTACTAATCTTATTCATCTCTTTTATTTTTAATTCGATAATGAAAACGGCTTACTTTCCTTTGCTGTTCCCCAAGATTTATTAGGTTGATTTCCCATTTCGAAATCCAAAGTTCCTCCTTTCATAATAGAAAAATGATCCAAATAGGTTTTATCATATTCTACTCCGTTAAACCTTATTTTCTGGATGTAATTATTCCCGGAAGAAGCTCCTTTTGCATTAATAATCAATTGTTTTCCGTTTTCTAAACTCAATGTAATTTTGTCAAAATGAGGTCCCGAAATCACATACTGAGGCACTGACGGGGCAACCGGATAAAATCCTAAGGCTGCAAAAACATACCAAGCCGACATTTGCCCTGCATCGTCATTTCCGCTCAATCCGCCTACATCGTTACTGTATTCAGTTTTCATTATTTGGCTTACCAATTCCTGAGTTTTCCAGGCCTGTCCTGAATAATTATACAAGAACGGAATTTGGTGACCGGGTTCATTTCCATGCCAATATTGTTTGGCGGCATGGAAACGATCCAAGTTGGCATTAAACCCATCTTCTCCTCCCATTAAATTCATTAATCCTTTGATATCCTGAGGCACATACCAAGTGTATTGATACGGTGTTCCTTCAGTGATGTATGGTTTTCTGATAAATTTGTCAAAATCTTTAGTAAAAGTTCCGTCAGCAAAACGACCTCTTACTGTAGAATCAGCTACGCTATACACATTTTCATAATTCAATGCTCTTTTTTTCAAGAGTCGGGCGTGAAGTGTGTCTCCTCTTTTGGCTGCAATTTGCGAAAGCGCAAAATCATCAAAAGCATATTCTAAAGTTCGGGAAACCTGTTCTCCTTTATGAAACGATTCTAATACGGCATCTTCCAATGGAATATAACCGTGTTTTAAATAAGAAGTCAAACCACGACGTCCTTTCCCATTTACATAATCGGTATGATTATCTGGCGTTTTGAAAGCATTTTGAATCAAATAGCTGTATTCATTATCAGATATTTCGATATTATTTTTCATGTAAGCATCAGCAATTGCCGCTACTGAATGATCGCCAATCATAGCCGATGTATAACTATTCCAACATGGAAAAATAGGCATCCACCCGCCTTGTTCTGCCATGGAGAAAAGACTTTTCATCATTTGTCCATTGACTTTTGGCGTTAGCATATTAAACAATGGAAGCGAAGATCTATAGATGTCCCACATAGAAAAATCAGTAAAATAATCGTCTTTGCCGCTATTCATTAATTTTGTACCTCCATTAAAACTTACATACGTTCCATCGCAAATAACTATGATACATTGCGGTGTAAAACTTTATTTTATCATCTTTATTTGTTCCTTCTACCTTTGCTTTTGAAAGTAAGTTTTCCCAAGTTTCTTTTAGATTTTCTTTTGCCTCAGCAAAATCTAAGTCTTTCGTTTCGGCTTCTAAATTTTTTCTGGCTTGTTCAATACTGGTAAACGAAGTCCCAATTTTTGCCTCGATGGTTTCTCCTTTTTCAACCATAAAAGAAATATAAGCTCCAATATTTTCTAAATCAGAAATTTGTGTATTTCCTTGAAGTATTTTTTCATTTTGGTAAACCCCAAATTCGCTAGAACTTTTACTCAATTGTACCACAAAATAGCCGCTAAAACCTGCTTTATCTCCCCAACCCTGATAAATTTTATGCACTGGATTATAGCCAATAATTTCATTTTTTTCGGCATTTATTTGGATAAAACCTTGTCCTTCATCACTATTTGGATTCACAATAATATGCGCTTCCCCTGAATTTTCAAATGTAAATTGGAACAATCCACAACGTTTAGTTGCTGTCATATTTACATCAATCTTGTAATCAGCCAGAGTAACATTATAATTGTATGGAGTCGTTTTTTCAGTATCATGCGAAAAACTCGATGCTCGATCATCGGCCTGACAT
>NCET01000217.1 GCA_002280815.1 Flavobacteriales bacterium 32-34-25
GGAATATTGTTTTCTAACCAAAGGAAATTAGAAAGTTCTAATTTGGCTTTAGCCAATTTAAGCTGAGCGTCTATTAAATTTAAGGATCTGTTTTTTACTGTCATTCCAGCTTCAATGCTATCAATTGCGGGTTTGTCACCTTGTACAATTAACGATTTAATTCCTTTAAATCTAATTTCAGCATTTTTATTGTATTCTTCATACAATGCTACTTCGTTAAAACTTTTTTTCCAATTAAAATAAGCTACAGAAGCATCATACAAAACAACAATGGCCTGTAATTTTTTTTCTGCTTGGCTCAGCTGGATTTGCATCTTTGCTTTTTGCAAATCGGCCATTCTTTGATTGATAAATAAACCTTGTCCTAGCGGAACGCTTATTCCTAACGAAGTTAATCCTTGATTAGGAAGTGTGTTTTGAGGATTTAGGTAAACGCCTTCGCTGTTGTCAAAACCCGCTTTAATTTCGATTCCGTACCAGGTAGGAATTTTAAAACTACTATTTAAAATAGAATAATATTCCTTGTCCTTGAATTGCTTTTTGCTAAAGTCGACTTCTATTTTTGGATCAAATCCACCACGAGCCATCATTAAATTAGCTTGAGCTTTACTAATCTCTAAGTTGGCATTTTTAACTAATGGATGATACTTTTTAACATAACCCAAAAACTCATTGTAAGTCAGTTCTTTTGAAGTGATTTCCTGAGCAGTTATAGAAAAACCAAAAAATAAAAATGCTAAAAATACATGTTTCATTATTTCTTTTCTTTAGTAGTTTTGGTTGCTGGTTTGTAATAATTTGGAGGAAATCCGTTTAAAGTTCTCCACAATTCAAACCAAACAGGAACGTTGTCTAATAAGGCAATAGTTTGTGCACCGGCACCTATACTTAATTGTTTGGGCCATTTGTCTTCGTTTTTATCTGGAGCAATCAAAACGCGGTATTTTCCATTATCGCTAATAAAGTTTTCGATGGCAACAATTTCACCACCAAAAGTTCCGTAAGACATATTAGGCCATCCCGAAAATACGATGGTAGGCCATCCATCAAACCAAACCCTCACTTTTTCTCCTTTGGTTATTAACGGAAGGTCAATAGGATTTACAAAAGTTTCTACTGCAATATCATATTCTGAAGGCATGATGGTTGCAATAGGAGTTCCTTCTTTTATTGTTTCGCCAATACCCGATTGCAATGCTCTATTGATGTAGCCGTTTTGCGAAGCTTTGATATAATACATTCCGTTACGAATGCTGTAATTTGTATATTGATTTTGAAGCTTATTGACTTGCGCATCAGTGTCGTATTGACTGCTCAATGCGGTAAATTTATCACTATTGGCTTTTGATACTTTTTCGGCGTATTCGGCGCTAATTCTGCTTATTTCTACTTTAGCATTTATTAGCTCGTTTTTACTGCTTAAGTATTTGTTTTCCTGTGTGATAATTTTAGCTTCAACTTCTTGTAATTTCAGTCTTTTCTCCTCAATATCGGTTAGCGGTTTTAGTCCTTCTTTGTTAAGTTGAACCGAACGATTGTACTGCGTATTGGCAATTTTTAATTGGGTTTTTACTGCAGCAAGATCCATACTGTCGCTTTTTATTTTCAAGATGGATTGTTTGATTTTATTTTGAGCTTGTTCCAGTTTTAGTGTTTTTTCTCTTTCGATAGCTTCAATTTGGGTCGAAAGCACATCTACTTTTGAACCATAAGATTCCAAAGATTGTTGTTTGGCTTCCATTTGGTTTTTAGTGTTTTCTACTAAATTAGGATCCATGTAATCCTCTTTTATCTCAGAGATAAATAGAATAGTGTCTCCTTTTTTTACAAAATCACCTTCTTGAACGTACCATTTTTCAATTCGACCCGAAATAACACTTTGGATAGATTGTGGTCTTTGGTTCGGTTTTAATGTAGTTACGCTTCCACTTCCCGCAATAGTTTGCGTCCAGGGTAATAAAAGGGATAATAAACCCATTATTGTAACTCCCGCTATAATTCTGTTTAAAATTTTATAGTGGGGTCTGTTGCTTAGGTTTTTTACTGTTTCGTAGCGTTCTAACGATTGCAGTTTTGTTTTGTTGTCAGATATGTTTAACATGCTTAATTATTTTTTTAAATCAAGTTGAATAGCTCCATTTTGCATAATAATTCTTCGATTGCATTTGGTTCCCCAATATGGGTTTTTCGAAGAAACAATAATCGTCCAATTGTTTTTTTCGGAAGTGATAAAGTCAATAATTTCATTGGCTACTTTTTCATCCATTCTATCTGTTGGGTCTTCGTAGAATAATATTTTAGGCTTATGAATGATACTTCTTGCTAATAGTAGTTTTTGAGCATTAGACGATGATAGTTGTCTTCCTTCAGGAAAAACGCGGGTATCCAGCCCTTTTGGCATAGATTTTATGAATGAAGTAAGCTGCACACCATCAATTGCCCATTTTAAATCTTCGGTTGTGATGCTTTTATCATTGAAAGTAATATTTTCTAATAAAGTTCCCTCAAATGGTGTTTCGGAGTGGATAATACTTCCTATTTGAGAGCGGTATTGTTTTAAATTTATTTTTTTAAAGGTGTCATCATTGATGTAAAAACCACCGGATGTTTTTTGTAATAAACCAGATAAAATTCGGATAAGGGTTGTTTTTCCGGAACCATTTTCTCCTTCGATTACTATTTTTTCTCCTTGTTCTATTTTTAACGAAATGGAATTTAATATTTCAGTATCGGAATCAGGGAATTTAAAAGCAAGATTTTCGGTTTCTATTGTAATGTTGTTGTAACAAGTATCACTGTCAGAGTTGCTTTCTTCTTCAAGTTCTAAGTCGGTTACTTGACCTATTTTTTCAATAGAAGTAAGTACGTCATAGAATGTTTCCAGACCAAATATTATTTTTTCGGAGGAGTTGATTACTAATAAAATGATGATTTCTGCAGCAACAAATTGTCCAATATTCATTTCTTGTGATAATACTAAGAAACCTCCAATTAGCAATAAACTTGCTGTAATTAAGACTTTGAACACAATTAATTGAATAAATTGTCTCTTAATTACATCAAAATGTTTTTCTCTGTAATTCAAATAATCTGTAACTAGGTTGTTGTTTTTTTGCAAACTATAATTATAGTTAAGATCATTTTTAAAACTGTAATTGTTTCGCGCTATTTCTTGCAACCAGCTGGCTACTTTGTATTTGAATTTAGATTCTTTTAAACTGGTTTCTAATCCGGAATTGTAAGAAAATTTGAAAATAAAATACAAAAAGATGAACAGCAAAATTCCGAATACAATAAAATACGGATGGTATAATGATAGTAAAATGATTCCAAAAACAATTTGTAAAAGGGCAGCCGAAAAATCAATTAATAATTTTGAAGTTCCTTTTTGGATTGCCATCGTATCAAAAAAACGATTGGCTAATTCTGGAGGATAACTATTATAAAGTTGATTTGTTTTTATTTTTGGCAAACGAGCCCCGAAATCAAATGACGAACGAACAAATATTTTTTGTTGTAAATTTTCGGTAATTCGCAGTTGCATTAACGATAGAATCCCTACTAGGACAACACCAAAAACCACTAAAATAATTAAAGCAATCCATGAAGCACTCACTCTTCCAGATTGAATAAGGTTAGTGATGGCTTGAATTCCAAGAGGTAAAGACAAACTAATTAATCCTGCAAAAATGGCGTAGAAAAATATTTGAGAAACATCTCTTTTGTCTAATTTAAGTAAGTTGTAAAAACGTTTTAAAGGAGTCATAATGGCTGTTTTGTTTTTTATTTAGCGTTTATCGAAGGATATTTTCGGCAATATTTTGATAAAATTGAGTTGCACTTTCGGGTTCATTACAATCAGTAATTGTTTTTAAATGTTCGTTTAGAAAGTGCTGGTGTAAACTTCCTTCAACTATTGTTGAAACCAATGATTTGGCATAAGGATAATTAGGATTTACTTCGTTTACAATACTTACAATTCGATTGATTACTCTTTTGTAGATTAGAAAAAAACCTTCTTTGTTTTCCTGGTCTACTTCTTTTGTTTGTATGGTTTTTGTGAATTCAGCAATGATAATTTTATTTAAAATAAATTCATTTACATGTTCTATGTTGTTGTCTATTGTTACTTTTTCGGTTACAATAGTTATTGCTCTTTTTAATTTTTCTTTTGGATCTGTTATGTTTGTTGTGGCAAGAATTAGTTTGTATTCCATCCAGCTCCAGTACCAGGAAGAGAGGTAGACTAATAATTTGTGTTTGTTTTCAAAATAACGATAAATAGAACTTTCATTAGAATTGATTTTTTCGCCTAGTTTTTTGAATGTAAAGTTGTCAAACCCAATTTCGTCAATTAATAAAATACTTTCCTGCAGAATTTTTTTTCCTAAAACTGAGGTTTCAGGATCTTTGAGATATAGTTTTTCGTTGACTTTTATCTTTAAATTTTCAAACAAATCCATTATCGGTCTTTTTTATGCAAATTTAATAGTAATACTGTTAGTTTTGGGTTTTTAACATTTAATTAGGGGAAAAACAGAGCAATTCTAATGTTATTTTAATGTTGGAGAAAATTTAGTTTTTTTTTAGATAACGGGCAAGGTTAGCTTGCCTTATAATCGAATCATATTAGAGCCTATTTAAATTTTATCCAATTGTTTTTTGCGGATTATTTTCTGGAGTTTTTCGGTAAATTCACTCAAAAATAAGTCTATTATTCTTTTAAAATTTGCTTCATCAATAGAAAAATAATTGCATAAAAATCGTAACATTCTAATTTAAACAGGCTCTTAAAATTTAAAATTGTATTTTGATTTAGAATGTCTTTATAATTAAGAAATAGATTGGCATTCCTATTGTTATGTTTACGGGAAAGGTTACTGCAAGTGCCATGGGCAAAAACAGTCCGGGATTTGCTTTAGGTACAGTTATTTTCATAGCTGCTGGTACAGCAATATATGAAGCACTAGCAGCTAATATTGCAAACATAAATCTATTACTGATGTCATCAGTAATTAAGGAACTTAATATTGCAAACAAACAACCATTGAATAATGGTATTAATATGGCA
>NCET01000563.1 GCA_002280815.1 Flavobacteriales bacterium 32-34-25
AAATTGGAAGCATCCCATTTTAAATAAAACGATTTCCGAATTAGTAGTAATTTCTTCAGATAAAGGAGATTGTGTAGCTGTAGCCGATTTAGAAAATCCGTTGGAACAAATTTCTTTTAAAAAAGGATTTTATATTGCTTTTGAAGGAAATATTGGAGCGGGAAAAACCACATTGGCCAATAAAATTTCAGAAGATTTCAATATCAAAACGCTTTTTGAACGTTTTGCAGAGAATTCGTTTTTGGAAAAATTTTATAAAGATCAAGAGCGTTATGCTTTTCCGTTAGAATTATCGTTTTTGATTGACCGATACCAACAACTTTCAGGCAATCTGGCTTCGTACAATTTGCAAAAAGATAGTTTAGTAGCCGATTATCATGTTTTTAAATCTTTGATTTTTGCAAAAGTAACATTGGAAGAAGAAGAATATCAATTGTATAAAAACCTTTTTGAGATTATTTATAAAGAAATTCCAAAACCTGATTTGTATGTGTATTTGTTGCAACATCCAGAGCAATTATTAAAAAATATTCAGAAAAGAGGCCGAGATTACGAACAAGAAATTTCGGTTGAATACCTAGAAAAAATCAATACTGCTTATTTGGATTACTTGAATTTGCAAACCGATTTGAATGTTCTGATTATTGATGTAACCAATAGAGATTTTGTAAGCAATCAATCGGATTATCTTTTTATTTTAGAAGAAATTCAAAAGAAAATTAGCCATTAAGATTAACTGGTTTTTTTTGGAGAGGATTATCTTTTTAAAGAAAAATGACCTCTTTTTTCGGTAGCAGAATCATCAATTTTTAGTATGTACCAATAATCATCAGCAGGCATCATCATTTTATGATAGGTTCCGTCCCAACTAGGATTGTTCGCATTTATAATACCAATTAATTTTCCATAGCGATCAAAAATAGTGACCGATGCTTTTGGGTAATAGATTAATCCATTTATTTCCCAGCGATCGTTGAAAGAGTCGTTGTTTGGAGTGAAAAACTTGGGAACAATCAAAACGATGAAATTTTCACTATCTATTCCGCAAGAATTGATTTCTCTCACATAAGCCGTTTGTAAACCACTTGGCGCATCAAAAAACACATTGGAAG
>NCET01000564.1 GCA_002280815.1 Flavobacteriales bacterium 32-34-25
AATTAAAAAAAATAATAAAATGAAAAATCTAATCCTTTCAGCCATAGCGATGGCATTTGTACTAGTTTCTTGTAATCAAAAAAATAAAGAAGCTGCAACAACTAATTCGGAAACAACAGAGAGTACCTCGCAATTATACGCGTGTCCTATGCACCCAGAGGTTACAGGAAAAAAAGGTGAAAAATGTTCAAAATGTGGAATGGAATTAACCGAACCAGTTGTACAAAATGAAGCAGCTCATGATCATACTGATGGTAGTCATAGTCATAATGATACAACAACAGTTGAAGTTAATACTGAAGCTACATCGGTTACCCAAACAACATTTTCAACAAGCGAAATAATCTCTGGCTATTTAAAACTCAAAAACGCACTCACAAAAGACGATACAAAAGGAGCAGCCAATGCGGGTAAAGCATTATATGCAACTTTCAATAAAGTCAATACCAATGCAATAGATCCAAAATTGAAAACAGAATATATTGATATTTCTGATGATGCTAAAGAACAGGCAGAACACATTGGTGATAATGGTGGGAAAATTGACCACCAAAGAGAACATTTTGCGATGTTGAGTAAAGATGTGAATGATTTGATAAAAATATTTGGAGCAAAACAAAAACTATATCAAGATTTTTGTCCTATGTATAATGAAGGAAAAGGGGCTATTTGGATAAGTGAAAGCAAAGAAATAAAAAATCCATACTACGGTTCGAAAATGCTTACTTGTGGTTCTATGAAAAAACAATTATAAAATGAAAAAAATCATCAAGAAAATACTCATAATCGGGTTTGTTATTTTTTTGTTGATGCAGTTATATCAACCTGCTCGTAATGAAAGTTATGAGCAGGAATTAACTGCAAATTTCACAAAAATGTACGATGTTCCTAAAAATGTTGAAACTATTTTACGGACATCTTGCTACGATTGTCACAGTAACAATACTAATTATCCATTATATTCTTACATTCAGCCAGCACGGTTTTTTATGGAAGAACACATTAAAGATGGTAAGAAGGATTTGAACTTTAATGAATTTGGAAAGTACTCCAAGCGAAAACAAGAAAACAAATTAGAAGCTATCATCAAACAAATAAAATCTCAAGAAAACAAATTAGAAGCTATCATCAAACAAATAAAATCTAACGAAATGCCTTTGTCGTCCTACACTATGATCCATAAAAACGCAACACTTTCAGCCACTCAAAAAAAAGAAATAATCAATTGGATTTCACAACTAAAAGACAGTTTATAATTAATATTTAAAAATAAAAAAAGATGAAGAGATTAAAAATGAGTATAGCAGCAATACTATTGTTAGCAGTAACCTATGTGAACGCACAAGCTGGACACAACCACAGCACAATGAAAATGGACAATAAGAAAATGGATCATAGCAAAATGACTATAAAAAGCGATGCGAAAGCAGAGGCGATTTTAAGTG
Source organism: Flavobacteriales bacterium 32-34-25 (assembly GCA_002280815.1). Classification (GTDB taxonomy): domain Bacteria; phylum Bacteroidota; class Bacteroidia; order Flavobacteriales; family Flavobacteriaceae; genus Flavobacterium. The sequence continues at coordinate 1,446 of NCET01000564.1, forward strand.
ATTACTTCAATTTAAAAGATGCTTTGGTGAATGATGATGCCAAAAAAGCGGCTCAAGCAGGGTCGAAATTGATAGTATCCCTAAAGGCATTTGATAGAAAAACGTATAAAGGAATGCAACAAATGGAACTTATAGAAATTATTGAAGATGCAACCGAGCACGCAGAACACATTGTAAAAAGCCCTATCGATCATCAAAGAGAACATTTCAAAACATTGAGCAAAGATGTGACCGATTTGCTTGCCATTACCGGAACTGCAAACACATTATATGAGCAGTTTTGCCCTATGTATGACAAAGGGAGTGCGTGGTTAAGCACAAGCAAAGAAGTAAAAAATCCTTATTACGGAAGCAAAATGCTAAAATGTGGTAGCGTTAAAAAGCAAATTAACTAAACTAAATTAAAAATAATGGTAGAAAAATTAATAACATTCTCACTACGAAATCGAGCCGTTGTCTTGCTGGTTTCAGCTTGCTTATTTGCTTGGGGAGTTTACAGCGTCCAACAACCATTGACGCCATTCCTGATTTATCCGAAAATCAAGTTATTGTGTTTACGGAGTGGATGGGAAGAAGTCCACAGGTTATCGAAGCCCAAGTAACATATCCCTTGGTTTCCAACCTGCAAGGTATTCCTAAGGTTAAAAACATTCGAGGCGCATCTATGTTTGGGATGAGCTTTGTTTACATCATTTTTGAAGATGATGTCGATATTTATTGGGCAAGAACCCGTGTATTGGAAAGACTAAATTATGCCCAACGCTTGTTGCCTCAAAATGTAGTTCCAACACTTGGACCCGATGGCACAGGTGTGGGGCACGTTTTTTGGTATCATTTAGAGGCTAACGGTATGGACTTGGGAGAACAAAGAGCTTTACAAGATTGGTACGTGAAATTTGCATTACAAACTGTTCCCGGCGTGGCTGAAGTAGCATCATTTGGGGGTTTTGAAAAACAGTACCAATTAGTGTTGGATCCCTTGAAAATGCAATACTATAACGTCAGTATGATGGAAGTGATGAATGCAGTCAAGGCTAATAATAACGATGTTGGTGGGCGAAAATTCGAAATGAGTGATATGTCATACATTATAAGAGGATTAGGATATATCAAAAACATAAAGGACGTGGAAGAGATTGCTATTAAAAATTATAATTCCGTTCCTGTAAAAGTTAAAGACATTGGTTCAATACAAATGGGTGGCGATTTGAGACTAGGTATTTTTGATGAAAATGGCACTGGTGAAGT